>JANRLU010000001.1:0-1644 GCA_033762275.1 Thermonemataceae bacterium
ACTTTTTTTGTATGCATTTTCCAATGACATAATGCAATCTTCAGGCACTATCTCAAGCTCTGGATGAATAAATAAACTTACCACAAAAGGTGGCAATTTTCGCACGTTATTTTTATAAGAGCATTTGTTTACGGCAAGGCAACATCGATAGGAAACCTCATCGGCGGAATATGTAGCGAGATAGTATACACGATCCGATACATTTGCGACACGTTCAGCAGTTTCTCTAGATGCCATGTCTAGTCTTGATTCAAAAGTATCAACATTATTCGTTAATGAATATGATGGCTCTTGCTCAAACAATGTAATCATTGCATAGCTCGACATGGAAGGTCCGAGAATGAATAGTATGAGGAAAATGGTGAATAATTTGTTCAAATTAATTCTCCTCATTTTTTGTAGATATATGACAACGCATAACAAATACGTTCGTGAATGGAAGGGTGATCACCATTAACAGTGTCACTCTCAAGCTTTAAAGGCCCCCCAGCGTTCATTGCTACAGGACTTCCTCACGCATCTGAAAAAATACTGTTGAAATAAGCAAAAAGGTTTGTTTTGCGATTTTCATTTTTCATCTTAACTCGTCTGAGAGCGTCTTCTGGGGTTTTAAGTTTATATTTTTTCATTTCATATTGAGCAATGGCATAAGAAAGTAAAACAGCAGCTACATGATTTTTTTGTACTGATAACGTGGTTGAATAACAATCTTGCAGACCATAACTTTTTGCTGTTCTGATAACCTTTTCAACATTCCAACGAAATTTATAATGTGCTACATGTTCGCGTGGTAAGGCTTTGTAAGTCGCTATCAAAAATACGATACTTTCTTGGTCTTGTTTATCAATACGAAGCTCAATTGTTAACTCTAAATCAAGATCATGCCATTTTACTGACACGGTTCGTGCTTGTTGCCTACCAACCAAGCAAATACCCTTTTGTTGTGCAAGCTCTTTGATAGATATTCTTTCGCCCTTGTACACCACAACCCGGTTACTATGCATACGCATTTCTACTTCAATCTTACGTTGAATACACCATTGCAAAAAGCTTTTTGTCGAGTAAAGACCATCTGCTAACACAATCAATCGCACATCAGGAAATAACTTTTGTGCGAGAAGCACAATTCTTTGTGCAATCTCTTCTTTCGTAGGAGGGGCCTCTGACATTTGTTTGACCAACTCATGAGTAAAAAGATAATCACAATCAATTGGGATAGAATGTATTCCATCGCTTATTATTCCAACTACGAGCTTGAATGCAGTAATTCGTCGCCCAAGTTTTCTGTCATAAAATTTTCCAGATCCTTGCATGAATTGTGCAAAAAACTTTTTGATGAGGGTATCGTCGATAATAACAAAAAGCTTTTTCTTGCCGACAAATATTTCAGTACTAATCTTTTTAGCAAGATCAAAGCTTTCCTCTGCCGGTCTCAAAATCCGTGAAATTGTATCGCCACTTTTTTTGATGAATCTTCCCATTCCATCAAAACTTTTCTTACCTATAGACAAAATAACAAGCAATGGATACGTTACTACTGTGTTGATCAACATGGGTATTCTCCTTTTTGATTCAATCTAAGAGAATACCCATATTTTAAAACACTGACTAGATCGGATCTTTAATCAATTTGAGGAAGTCCTG
>JANRLU010000002.1:0-37644 GCA_033762275.1 Thermonemataceae bacterium
TCAACATGACCCTGATACACGAGACTATGTTGCATCATATGGAATCCGTCAGCGCAAATAAAATAACACGAGAAAATAAAATGACAGCGATAAGAGTATTAGTCAACGGCGCAGCCGGACGCATGGGACAAACCACGGTAAAGGCAATTACAAATGATCCTGATTTAATACTAATAGGCCAAACAGGATCAACAGATAACCTTGCCGCTGCTATTAAAGAAAACCAAGCCCAAGTCGTCGTCGACTTTACCAATGCCGAAGTCGCCGCAGAAAATACACAAGTTATCATTGATGCTGGCGCACATCCTGTCATTGGAACCAGCGGATTACTTCCAGAGCAAATTAAACATTTCCAAGAACAGTGCAAGAAATTAAAATTAGGCGGCATCATTGCGCCTAATTTTTCACTTGGCGCTGTTCTCATGATGAAACACGCGCAAGAAATTGTAAAATATTTCCCGCATGTTGAAATTATTGAAATGCATCATGACAAAAAAGTAGATAGCCCTTCTGGCACCGCGATGCGTACGGCAGAAATGCTCTTAGAAGCTAATCCCGACGTGAATCAATCGTCTTTTTCTCAAAAAGAAATGGTACCTGGTGCAAGAGGCGCAAATTATCAGCACATTCCTATTCATGCGGTGCGGTTGCCGGGGTTTATAGCGCATCAACAAATTATTTTTGGAGATATCGGTGAAACATTAACTTTGCGGCATGATAGTACTGATCGTCAGTGTTTTATGCCAGGTGTCGCCTTGGCTTGTGAAAAAGTGGTACAATTAGAGCATTTGGTGTATGGATTGGAAAAAATACTTGGGTAACTCAACAGGGCAGCCTATCGGTATTTTTGATAGTGGCATTGGCGGCTTAACGGTTGCACACGCCATTGTTTCTGCTTTACCTAAAGAAAATATCATTTACCACCCAGCTAAACGTAATAGCGTTCAAGTTATCACGAGCGATATTATCAAAATATTCTTTGGCATAGAGGTCTATATTTTCTCCTTCTTGTTGCCGCAAGTATAGTTCTCTGAAGTAAGCAGCCCCAACCAAACCACCAGAAGCTCCTGTAATCATCATACTATGATTCATAAGCTCTCCTCCCAACGTACTATCTACGTATTGTAAAGTTCGCATTGTCCAGACAGAAGCTCGTTGCCCTCCGCCACTCGTACAAATAAAAATCATTTTTGGGGGCTCTTTTTTGGGAAATTTTTCACGCCAATTATTTAAAGCAAGCAGCGTAGAGTCATAATCTTCTTTAAAATATTGATCACTGATATGCGAAGTAACTGCCTCAATCGTATATGCTGGTTTTTGAGGCGTATCATAATTGATACCGTATACTTCGTAGGCTTGGTTAAACCACTCTGACTTTGTAAAGTGATTGAAAAAAAAAGCTGCAATAATAATAGAGCTAATCAGCCATTTTTTGAGCCAAAAAGTAAGAGCCCCCGCAAACATAATGAATAAAGTAAAAAGCAATACCAAACTTGCCCCTGCTGGTATCTGAAAATACGGATTTTCCTCGAAATAGCCAAGTACCATTACCACACCAAAAATAGTAGATTGGATAAGTACCGCATTAAAATGGTTTTGATTAAAAACCTTCATCAGAGAATTTTTATCCACACCTATCATTTCTTTCACTGCTCTAAACCGAATAGGTGAAGCAAAATAATAATCAACACGAATTTTATCTGCACGAGCCATATCATAACGCTCTTTGATGTGGATTTTAGCAATTTTGGTTTTTTTAATAACACCTTGTAAGGTGGCATTTGTCTTTTTTAATATTTTAAAAATATCTTGATTGGTAATATAAAAATATAAAAAGAAAAACAAATGCATCACAAAAAAACCTGCCAAAAAACCTGCTATTTCCCACCAAATTTCTGCATCATTTTGCATTCCATTCTCTTTCTGAAATTTGACAAACTCCCATAAGTAAAATCCTAAAAAAGTTAAGGGAAATAAGGCATTATTGATAGAAAATTTAAAAAATGGATACTTGAGTTGCCCCAAAAAACGGAAATAATGGGCATCTAAAATATAGCAGGTAATCTGATAGGACATTGTAAAGCCCCCCAAGGTAAGCCCCAAAATGAACAAACTCCACATATTTACCCGATTGATATATTCGGGCTCGAGGAATAAATACGAAAGCCCCATCATACTTCCAATATTATCTGTTACAATGCCTATCAGCAAGAACCATAAAATATGTGGCAAATGATTTTTACGTATATTTAGCAGTAACAACTGCCAAGGAAATGAATACCAAGTAACAGAAAGCAAAGGAAGCCAAATATGTCTATACAACCAAAGAAATTTTCTTTTTAACATACAAAGTCTTAAATAACCTAACAAATTTAGTAATTTCTTGTATAAAATGAGCCTTTTCTGTATTTTTGGAGAAATTTCATTTTTTTATGAACTCAGGGAAAACAAAAAACGATAAATACGCAATTTTGCAGCAAAAAAACCAAGAGGCTTTATTGGGCGGTGGTGAGGACAAAATAGCTGCTCAACATAAAAAGGGGAAACTCACCGCTCGTGAGCGAGTAAACCTCTTGTTAGATGAAGGCTCTTTTGAGGAAATTGGCAAATTGGTGATGCACCGAGCCAAAGATTTTGGCTTGGATAAACAACATTACTTGGGTGATGGCGTAGTTACAGGCTATGGCACCATAGATGGACGTTTGGTTTATGTTTTTTCGCAAGACTTTACGGTTTTTGGAGGCTCTCTTTCCGAAGCCTATGCAGAAAAAATCTGTAAAATTATGGATTTGGCAATGAAAAATGGAGCTCCTGTGATTGGGCTAAATGACTCAGGTGGAGCAAGAATCCAAGAAGGAGTGGTTTCTCTGGCAGGCTATGCTGATATTTTTTATAGAAATACTTTAGCCTCTGGAGTAATTCCTCAGATTTCAGCTATTATGGGACCTTGTGCAGGTGGAGCTGTGTATTCGCCTGCCATCACTGACTTTATTTTGATGACAGAAGGTACTTCTTATATGTTCGTTACAGGTCCTAACGTAGTAAAAACCGTTACCCACGAAGATGTGAGTTCAGAAGATTTAGGTGGTGCCTCCGCTCATAGTAGCAAATCTGGCGTTACACATTTCTCTTGTGCTAATGAAGTGGAAACTATCCAGTATATCAAAAAACTACTATCTTATATTCCTCAGAATTGCGAAGAAGAAACCCCTTTTGTAGCCTACCAGAGTACCAACGAAAACCGTCCCAACCTTGATGAAATTATCCCTGATAACCCCAATCAGCCTTATGACATGCGTGAGATAATCGAAAGTGTGGTAGATGAGAATACTTTTTTTGAGGTACATAAAAATTTTGCAGAAAACATTGTAGTAGGTTTTGCAAGGCTTGCGGGACGTAGCATTGGTATAGTGGGTAATCAGCCCGCCGTTTTAGCGGGCGTTCTGGATATCAATGCAAGTATCAAAGCAGCTCGTTTTGTGCGTTTCTGTGATAGTTTTAATATTCCTTTACTTGTTTTTGAAGATGTGCCAGGTTTTCTGCCAGGTACAGACCAAGAATGGCATGGCATCATTACACACGGAGCTAAGCTATTGTACGCTTTTTGCGAAGCTACCGTTCCTCGTATTACGGTCATTACCCGAAAAGCTTACGGGGGAGCTTATGATGTAATGAACTCCAAACACATAGGAGCAGATATGAATTATGCCTGGCCTACTGCCGAAATTGCCGTAATGGGTGCCAAAGGAGCTGCCGAAATTATTTTCAGGAAAGAAATTATGGAAGCCGAAGATCCAGAAACAAAGTTACAAGAGAAAGTAGAAGAATATGAACAAAAATTTACCAATCCCTATCGTGCTGCTTTCAGAGGTTACATAGATGAGGTCATAATGCCTTCGGAAACACGCCAAAAACTAATAAAAGCATTCAAAATGCTTGAAAATAAAGTAGCCACATTACCTAAGAAAAAACACGGAAATATTCCTCTCTAAATTTTGCTATTATGTATAAAATCGTTCAAAATAATTTATTTTTAGTCTTCTGTGTTGCTTTCGGAGGGCTCGGCTATGCCCAGAATATAGAAAACACTTTTCCGCTGAAATGGAAAGCAAAAGTAGGACAAACTACTTATCGTAGCAATATTATTTTTGCTAATGGTAAAATTTGGTTGGGCTCTAATGGCAATAGCCTCTCCCAAACCCCTGATGATTTAGATGCTGTTTTTGGTATAGAGCCACAAAATGGTAAAATCACAGATAAAATAACACCCATTCAACTCCCCGAAAATGCTGATTCTGACATAAATGGCATTGCCATCGAAGGAAGTAAGTTGTATTTTGGAACAGATGCCAAAACTTTATATGCCTACGACTTGACTCAAAAGTCTTTTTTATGGACATACAAGGCTCCCAAAGATAGTCTTGATGATAGCAACTATAATAATTTTGAGAGTTGTCCCTTACTCGTAGACCTCAACAATGATGAAGAAAAAGATATAGTTGCTAATTTGAGAGGAAAAGGGACAGTGGCTATCAATGGAAAAACTGGAAATCCCTTGTGGCTCAATGTATCAAGTAATGCAGAAGGAGCTTATCTGACCAGCCCTGTTTGTATAGATGTGAATAGTGATGCTACTCCTGATATCATCACAGGTGGCTGGGACTTTGAATATACCCCTTATTTATACGCTCTTAATGGGAAAAATGGAGAAATATTATGGCAATATAATTTAGGCTCCGGCTTGAAATCTTCACCCGTTCTCGTAAAAAAAGGTAAAAAAACAGCCATTATGGTAGCGACTACCTACTCTGTGGTGCATTTGATAGACCTCACTGGAAGTTTATTGTACTATGTTGATTTCCAGATGCCTAACGAAGCACCCGCTTTTGGAGGAATTTCGGGCTTATATGCCTCGCCTGCTCTCAGCCCGAATGAAACGCTGCTCATAGGTTCGGCTTGGTGGTCTGATGCCAATGATGGCGTATGGCTGGCTCATCTTAATAAAGCTAAAATTCAGGATAATAACGGAAAAAAAGAAGTAGACAGAAGTGTTAGAAAATTTTATACCGCCAACAGAGTAACCGCTTCGGCAGTGGTGGGGCAGTTTACCTCCAAAAATTGGCAATTTGCAGTACCCACAGAACGAGGAGAGCTTTTAATCTATGATGAAAAAACACAAGCCCTTCAAAGATACAAAATGCCCTCTGGCTCTGAATGTACCCCCTTGGTAGCTGATATTGATGGAGATAAAAAGCTTGAGCTGCTTATTGCCAGCTATGATGGCTATTTGTATTGTTATCAGTTACCACGCAAAAAAGCAAAAATTTTCACAGGGCAGTTTAGACAAAACAACCTAAATCAAGCTCTTATACAACTAAAATAAATGTTTGGAATAAGTGCATTCTTTGGAAAAAAGTAAAATTTTCTTAATTTTGCCTTGATTTTGGTGCAAAGTTTGCACTTCGTTCCTCGTATTCTTATGTTAAACCGCCGCCTTTTACGCATCAAAGCTATGCAGGCTATATATGCCTACCAACAAGCCCAAAGTTCTGACTATGAGCTTGCTCAAGACCTCATTAAGAGCAATTTTGAGCCAGACTTAAACGCTATGGAAAAGCAAGATAAAATCTTACTCAAAAAAGAAGCTCAAATAGCTCTACAAATTTTTGATAAAAGTTACCAACAAAAACAAGTTATCACTCATACTGAAGCCAATACAAAAATAAATCATAGCGTACAAAGAGCCATTGATTTTTACTATAAAAGTCTCCAAAAAGACTATAATTTTTATCTAAAAGAAATGCTTGCCGAAGTAGATAACATCTACAACCATTACTTGGCTATACTGCTGTGGGCTGTGGAAATAAGTAATATTATCGCCACGCAAAGAGATAAAAAAAGCATCAACCCTAATCATATAAAGATTGCTGCCGAATACCAAATTGCTGATAACCGAATCATAAAAATTATCGCTGATAATGAAAAGTTCCGAGAGTTTTTACTCCGAAAGAGCATCAGTTGGCACGAAGAACAAGATTTGCTTCTTGATTTTGTGGGCAAACTGAAAAAAAATGAAAAATATCAGGAATATGCCCAAAAAGAAGCAACTTTAGAAAGTGATTGGGAAATCCTTGATTATATCTTCAGAGAATATTTATTTAAGAAAACACCTGAAGATAGCCCCGAAGAAGAAAAAGATTTACAAGCCTTTTTTGAGAAAAAAGACATCAATTGGTCAGAAAACAGAGAAATTCTGAAAAGTATGATTCTGAAAACTTTAAAAAAAGCTAAGGAAAGCCCACAAAATTTCGAACTCTTAGAACTCTCGCAAGATTGGGAAGCGGATAGTGATTTCTTTGAAAATCTATATAAAAATACTCTCAGCGAAATACCAAGATACGAGGAGCTACTAAGCAAAATAGCAAAGAATTGGAAAACAGAGCGTTTTGTCATGTTGGATAAAATATTGATACAAATGGCTATTGCAGAAATGCTCTATTGCCCAAGTATACCCATAAAAGTAACTATCAACGAGTACATAGAATTAGCGAAAAATTATAGCACACCCAAAAGTAAAAACTTCATCAACGGAATGCTTAATACCTTGGCTGAAGAGTTGCATCAACAGTCACTTATCAAAAAAACAGGTAGAGGACTATTAGATAATCAATAGAATATATTTTTTAGGCTTGTTCATTAACTCAACTATATTTTTATGCAAGAGCAAAATAACAAAAAAGACCATTTTTGGCTTGGTTTATTCATTGGAGCGGGTGTTGGAGCTTTGCTTGGTGTTTTGTACGCCCCTGACGAAGGTAAAGTTACCCGCAAAAAACTCACCTACCAACTCAAAAAAACGAAAGAACAACTATTAGAGTTTCTCAAAAAAATAAAAGAAGGCAAAGAAGAGCATATAAGTTTGGCTAAAACAAAAGGCGAACAGGTAGTCAATGAAGCCAAAAATAAAGCGGAAAATCTCCTTAAAGATGTAGAGGACTTAATGGAACAAATCAAGCAAAAGTAGTAGCTCTACTTTTGCTCAAATAAAGGTAATTTTGCATCTTTTGAGGAAATCATAATATCTTTACTATCTATTTTCCAGTCTATACAGAGTTGTGGGTCGTTGTAAAGTATTCCTCCTTCTGCTTGCGGGGCATAATAGTTATCACATTTATATAAAACTTCAGCAGAAGCACTAAGTACTACAAATCCATGTGCAAATCCTCGTGGAATATACAACTGCTTTTTATTTTCGGCAGAAAGTATGAAACCCTCCCATTTCCCGTAAGTAGGCGAATGAGGTCTGAGGTCTACGGCTACGTCAAAAATTTCTCCTGCTACTACTTTGATAAGTTTAGCCTGCTCAAAAGGTGGTTTCTGAAAATGTAAGCCACGCAGTACCCCATACTTTGAAAAAGAATGATTATCTTGAATAAAGGGTAGATTTACTTGAGTAGCTTGCTCGAATTCTTTTTGGCTAAAACTTTCATAAAAGTAACCTCGTTCGTCTTCAAACAAACGAGGTTCAAATAATAGTAAATCATTGATATTGGTAGCAGAAAAAGGCATTTGCTTAGGGTTTTATGAGTTTTTGGAGTTCTGTTTGTTCTACTTTCACAGGATATAGTTTTCTTAAACTTTCCACCCATTCATTTTCCAGATATACCTGATAATCTGAAATAATTTGTCCTTTAGCCTCTTCAAAATTTTTGGCACGAGGTTTTTCTATACTATTGATTTGAACAAGTATATCGCGTCCATTCTGCTTCAACTTATGTTTCCCTTCTTGCCAAGGTACTTGTGATAGTAAAGGACTAGTTCCTTTTTCGTAAGGGCGTATTTCGGTAATCTGTAAGCTCAAAGGTTTTTCCAAATTGATTTGCCTTTCTATGGGTTTCAGCGAGTAAGCATACATTTGTAGCTCCACTCGGCTATTGGGTTTGGGTTTTTTCTTGGTGCCAGGCATCGAGCTACCAAAATCTTTTCTAATCACTTGGTTAGGATTGATACCTCGCCCATAGAGATGGTCAAAAATTACTTTAGCTCTATCAGCCGAAAGTGTTTTCGGACGCTCATTTTTATCCATAAAACCACTAATTTCTAATAACAAACTTTTATCGTTATTTAGGTCATTAGCTATTTGATTCAATAAATCTGTATTTGCTTTATCTTCTAAGCGTAATATGTCTTTTTTGTAAGTCAATATAGGGTTTTTGAAATAATTATTGAGCAAATAAGGAGCTTTCTCATTCAAATAACCTTCTATTTTTTTGAGTGTTGCCTCATCAGCAGCATCAAAAATGGTAGCAAAAGCACGCTCGCCCCACTGATAGTTATTTTTATGACTTTCATAGAATTTTTTAGCTCCTGTAGTATCTTTCAAAGCCTTTCCCCACACATTTTCGTTCATCATAGCAAAGAGCATCATTCCCTCTCTATACTCTTGTATAAGCATTTTATAATCTTTATACTTTTCAGATAAAATATTTTTTTCAAAATTAACCAACTCATCATCTAAATAACGCTGCCAAAGCAAACTAGCATAGAACTGAGGGTCTTGCAAATCGGGGCGAGGCTTTTGTTGGTTTTTCAAATGGAAGTAAAAATCATTGATGGTAATTGTACGCTTTTTACCAACCAAAGGACTTTCCAAAGTAGCTAATACACTTTTTAGCATTTTATTATCTGTATAACTCCAATTCCCTTTAAGCAAGGTAGTATCTACACCTTTCAGTGCTTTTTGAAGATTTTTTTGATTCACTTTCAGGTTATTTTCTTTTCTTAATCTCACCAAAGTAGCATTTTTACTTACTTCAGAGCGGGAGTCTCTCTGTACTCTCATTTTGATTGTTGCTTCGGCTTGCTCAAAAGTTTCTCTGGGTGTTCTTGCAATCAATTTGATGATATGCCAACCATAAGCTGTTTTCACGGGTTCAGAAATATCTCCTATATTTTTTAAGGCAAAAGTTGCATTTTCAAACTCGGGTAGAATATCTCCCACACCAAACTCGCGAAGTTGCCCTCCGTTATTTTTAGTATTTGCATCTTCAGAAAATTGTCTCACAAGCGTAGCAAAGTCTTCACCACTTTTTGCCCTTTGATGAATTTCAAAAATTCTTTGCCTCACACCAATAGAGTCTTGCACAGACATTCCTTTAGGAGTTTTGAGCATGATATGAGCGGCGGTTACCTTTCCGCTGCTTTGTCTTCTATCCAACACTTTTAAGATATGATAACCAAATTCAGAGCGAATAATCTCCGAAATCTGCCCTTTAGGTGTATTATAGGCAGCCGACTCGAAAGGATATACCATTTGCAAAGCTGTAAAGTAGCCCAAATTTCCTCCATTGATATTCGCTGAAGGGTCTTCAGAGTATTGGCGAGCCAAAGCAGAAAAGTCATCACCTTTCAAAGCTTTCTCTCTGATGGATTTTATTTTATTGTAGGCAAACAAGGTATCTTTAGGGTCAGCCTCGTTAGCTACTTTTATGAGAATATGGCTAGCGTTTACTTCTTCTTGTAAGCGATTATAGGTTTCCTTAACTAAATTGTCAGTTGTTTCTTTTGTAATTAAGTAGGGGCGAGCTAATTGATTTTCGTAGCCCAAATACTCCATTTTGAACTCAGCAGTTGTATCTACTCCTTTTTTATGAGCATCTAAAACCTTTAGTTTAAATTTTGTATAGAGTTCCAAATACTCTTGCAAAGACTTTTCTTTATACAAGCTATCAGGATTAGGATTGTTTTTCTCATAAACATACTTAAACTCAGATACGGTAACGGGTAAATCGCCCACATACATTAAAATTGGCTCAGTAGGAGTGTTTTTGCTGGTAGTTTTTTGTACAGTTTTGCAGGCTGAAAAGGCTAATAATATTGCTAAAGGAAGCAGTTTTTTCATTGTTTTTAGGTTTATATTCGGTTTGCAATTTTAAGTTTTTTTTGTATTATAGACAAGTTTGCTAAGATAAAAAACAAAAAGATAATAATTTAATGAAAAAAAAACCTTTATTTTGTATATTTGAGCTAAAATACAATTCTGATGAAATATATCATTTATTTGAGTCTACTCTTGATTTTGGGGGCTTGTAACAAGCGTTCTCAGTGTGCAGCCTACCAAGATGTAGGAGCTTGGGGGATACCTGACGAAAATTACGAACCTTCCAATTATATTATCGTACAAAGAGATAAGAAAACAGGTTTGGTAAAAAAAGTAGATAACGTTAAAAAAGTAAAATATACTTCTCGCAAGCAAAAAAGTAGAATTTATTTGAAAAACGAAAAAAAATATATAAAAGACAAAGATATATTTCCTGAAATAAAAGCGAAAAAAACAAAGAAAAAATCTAAAAAGAAAAAAGACGAAGAAGAGGCAGAACCAATCCAGAAACTTGAGCCTGAAGAAAGTACCCCAAAAGATACCCTAAAATAACCAAATCGTAAAACATTGAAAAAGTTTCTATTTTATATTTTGATATGCTTAATCGGACTACATACGGAGCTTATTGCCCAAAAAACGGACAATAAAGCTACCAAAAAGCCTGTTCTTACGAATAAATATCGTCTCAAAAAACGAGTAGAACCTTTTGAAGGAGCTAAATCTAAAGGAGCTGAAAAGAAACCCACACAAAGAACCGTAGTAGAAGGCGTATATAAAGGCGAAAAACGTTATACACAAGTACCTAAAGTTACGGGGCAAAGTACTTTTTTATCCAAAACCCCTATTCAACCTTACGAAAAACGCAAAGGGTACGATAAATTCATTTCTAACTATAAGTTCAAACCCTACGAAAAACGCAAAGGGTACGATGAATTCATTTCCAACTACAAGTTCAAACCCTACGAAAAACGCAAAGGGTATGATAAATTCATCTCCAACTATAAGTTCAAACCCTACGAAAAACGCAGAGGGTATGATAAATTCATCTCCAACTACAAGTTCAAACCCTACGAAAAACGCAGAGGATACGATAAATTCACAGGTAAAAGTATTCCTTATAGCTTTTTGGCTAAAAGAGAACGTATTATTAAAGCTAATACCCGCAAACAACAAAGCTATAGTGGTAACGTAAAATATGTAAATTGGAAAAAGATAAGAGCGAAACGCTCCCACAAAATGGCAACTTCTTTAGGAGCACTAAAAATAAAATATTACCCAAGAAAATCAAAATTAAGCAGAAGGCAAATACAGAAATATCACAAAAAACCCTACAATGCACGCAACCTGAGGGTAGGGAGATTTATGTGGAAAAAAAATATGCCTCGTTATCAAAAATATAAGGAAAAACGTCCCAAATACAATCCTTCTGAAAAGCAAGGTAGTAAAATGAAAAATGGCTTGCCACTGAATGCAGAACCACGTGTAAGCCCGAAGTTTATCAAAGAAAAGCAAAAGGAGCAAAAAAATAAAATACAACAAGAAACAAAGCAAGACTAAAAATGAAAGTTTTTGATAAGATAAAACTACGCAGAGAAATTCGTTGGACAGCTATGGCACTATTGCTCATAGCCACCCTGAGCATTTCTGCGAGCAAATATCAGAACCAACATTGTAAAAGCCTTCAAATTTCCATAGAAGATGAAGGGAAAACTTATTTTTTGGATAAACAAGATATACAAGCCTTGCTCGATAGCAATAGCCGCGATTTTATTCTGAATACAAATTATGCCTTGTTGCATACTAAAAAGTTGGAGAGAAGAGTAAAAAATAGCCCCTATGTGGAAGATTGCCAGATTAGTAAAAACCTTGATGGCTCTTTAGATGTCAAAGTTGCTTTAGTAAAACCAAGCATCAGAATACTTGGAGCAAAAGAAAGTTTTTATATTGATGCTACGGGCAAAAAAATACCTCTATCAAAAAAATATACCATCAATGCCATTATTTTGACTACCGATAGCATAAATTTTGATTTTAAAAGTAATATTGATGATAAAAAATTATTAGATTTGCTCAATTTTATAGTAAACTCTGATATTTGGAATACAAATATTGTTCAGATAAATAAAAATAAGAAAAACTTAAAATTCTATCTCCAACTTTCCAATACTGAAATAGATTTTGGCAGTTGGGAGAATTGGGAAGAAAAAATGCAAAAAATGGAAATTTTATGTAAATTTATTTTTCCAAAAAAAGGTTGGAACACTTACCAGAAAGTGAGCTTAAAATATCATCAACAGATTGTTTGTGAGTATGCAAAAAGATAAAATTATAGTAGGCTTGGATATAGGCAGCACCAAAGTGTGTGCCATTGTTGCTCGTAAAGACCTTAACGACCCTAATTTGATAGAAATTTTAGGTGTTGGTAAGACCGTATCTGAAGGCGTAACGAGAGGAGTAGTTATCAATATTGATAAGACTGTAGAGGCTATCAATAAAGCAGTTCGAGAAGCATCACAAATGTCGGGTATTGATATTAGAATTGTTAATGTAGGGATAGCTGGACAACATATCAAAAGTGTAAAAGAAAAAGGAAGTATTACAAGACACTCGGTAGAAGATGAAATTTCTTCTGAAGATGTAGTAAGGCTCGTAAATGATATGTACAAAATACCTACTGAAGCAGGCACGCAAATTCTACACGTAATGCCCCAAGACTTTACTGTTGATAGCGAAACAGGTATTACAGAGCCTATCGGAATGTCTGGTGTAAAATTAGAAGCTAACTTTCATATTATTACAGCACAAACCACTGCCCTCAATAATGTCAATCGTTGTGTAAAAAAATCGGGCTTAGAAGTGCAGGAAATGATATTAGAGCCTATCGCTTCAAGTCTTGCCGTACTTACCAAAGAAGAAAGAGGCGAAGGCGTAGTTTTAGTAGATATTGGTGGCGGAACAACCGACATCGCTATTTTTTATGATGGTATTCTAAGACACTCAGCCGTGATTCCTTTTGGTGGTCAAATTATAACCTCCGATATAAAAATGGGTTGCCGAATTATTGAGCATCAAGCAGAGTTGCTCAAGGTTACCTATGGTAAAGCCATTGCCGAACTTGCCAAAGAAGACGAATATCTCTCTATACCTGGAAATAAAAACCGTCAGGACAGAGAAATTTCGGTGAGAAATTTAGCTCATATTATAGAAGCAAGAATGACAGAAATAGTGGAAGATGTCCATAAGGAAATTTTACGTTCAGGCTTCTACAATACACTTTCACAGGGTATTGTGCTTACAGGCGGGGGCTCTCTGCTCAGTGGTATTAAAGAGTTATTTGAGTACCATACAGGTTTGCCTGTACGTATCGGACACCCCACAGAGTATCTTACCAAAAAGAACATTGATTTGGTGAAAAAGCCTATTTTTGCTACTGCCATAGGCTTAGTAATGGCTGGATTTAGAGCTATTGATGATAGAAATTTATTTGACAAAACGCAAAATAAGGTTAGTGTAAGTGCTCCAGAACAAAAAACTGCCAAAGAGAGTAAGAAAGATAATTTATTTAGTGGCTTCTTTAATAAACTTTTGGAAAGAACCAAATCTCTCCTGATAGATGACGTAGACGATAAAAATGATTATTAGGAAAACCCTCATCAAAAAATCATAAACTATAATGAAAAGAGGTGTATAGATTATTCTAAAATCTATACACCTCTTTTTTTCGTTTTTTGAATAATTCTTAGCAATTACCTCGAAAATAAGCCATTTAGCAACAATAAAAATTTATACTATTAAAACAGCTCAATAGCTGTTTTTAACAATTTAGATGCCTAATTTTACAGTTAAATATTTTCCTAATAACTTATTTGAATTTTCAAAGTTTTGTAATTCGTGATGCATTACATACTATAAATTTTCACCCTTAACCGTTTTACACCCAATGAAAACAAAGATTTTAGGTAAATATCTCTTGGCGAGCTTGCTTGTGGGTAGCTTGTTTGTAAGTTGTAAGAAAGATGATGATAACACACCTGTACCCACCAGCGAGAAAACAATAACACAAATAGTAATAGATGATGCTAATTTTAGCTTCTTAGAAGCTGCCGTAGTAAAAGCTGGTCTTGATGATGATTTAGCAAGCGGCACACTTACCGTATTTGCTCCTACTAATGATGCCTTTAAAGCCGCTGGCTTTGCCACCGAAGATGACGTCAGAGCGGCTGACGTAGCCACACTCAATAGTATTTTGCAAAATCACGTATTAAGCAGCAATAGAACCGCCTCTGGTCTTGTCAATGGTGAGATACTAACCACTATTTCTAACAAGCCTTTGGTAGTTTCAAAAAGCTCTAATGTTACAATTAATAATGCAAAGGTAAGTACCGCAGACGTGGCGGCTAAAAACGGAACTATCCATATCGTAGATGCGGTAATTTTACCACGTACTTCTATTCTTGATGCTGCTTTATCAAATAGTGATTTATCTTTATTAAGCACTGCTGTAGCCAACGTAAGTAAAAATACAAGCACCAACGTTGCTGCATTGCTCATTGGCAACACAAGTAACAAACTTACCGTATTTGCTCCTACTAATGCTGCCTTCACAGCTGCCGGTTTTGACAATGCTTTTTTATCAAATGCTGCTAATGCAACAGCTATATTAGATATACTAACCTATCATTTGTTAAGCGGACAAGTAGATGCTGCCGATGTACCTGCAGGTCCTAATGCAGAAGTTACTACCTACGATGGAAGCAGAAAAATATATGCTACCCGTGATTCAAGAGGTGTTTTTATCAATGGTATTCAAGTAGCTGCTGCTGATGTCGCCGCCGACAACGGAGTAGTACATGTATTAGGAAACGTTTTAATACCTGCCAGTGATACACTCACCGATTTAGTAGCCAATGACTCACGCTTTTCTCGCCTATTACAAGTGATTCAGTACGTAGATGCTAATACGAGCCCAAGTGCCGGTTTAGCCGATTTATTAGATGGTACAACAAATTCTCCTTTCACAGTATTCGCTCCCGTTAATGCTGCCTTTGACTTTTTAGATGCCGACAGCGACGGAACATTGGAAACCACCGAATTAGATGCTGTTGGGGCTACAGCTTTAGGAGATATTGTGAAAAGACATGTTGTTTTAAATACAAGAGCTTTCTCCTCAGATTTATCCGATAATCAAGTAATCAATGCCGCAAATGGTACACTCACAGTGAATATAAGCGGCTCTACTGTAACTATAACTCCCAACTCAGCAAGCCCAGTGTCCGCCAACGTAGCAGTTACCAATGTAATAACTACCAATGGGGTAGCTCACGCTATTGATGCTGTATTAAGATAGTAAATTTTATTTCCTTCAACAGAAGCGTCTTACTTAATCTGAGTAAGACGCTTCTGTTTTTCTAAACAAAGCCTATAATCACAAAGTTAGTGATGTAATTTTCTAAGACAAATTATATTATATGCATATTATCGTAGCCGATAACAACAGAAACCGTACCCAAAACTTTTGCAAAATAGTAAGGCAACTCATTTCCGATAAAAGTGATATACTTGATATTCATCATCCAGATAGTTTACAAGCATCTATAAAAACAACTCACCATCTATCTCTTATTTTTTTACATACTGATTTTTTGGAGAAATATAAAAAGGAAGTGGAAAACTATTTGCCTAAATTTGTACCTATTGTTTTTTGGGGAAGAAACGAAAATATATCATCTTATTTGCTCCACTTCAATACGATAGCCTTACTTGACGATTCTTTTGGTGCAGAAGAAATAAAAAAAATCATAGAAAAATACCAAAATATTAGCTTCTTTTACAAAAATCAGTTATCTGCTAATGATTTCCATATACCACTCAATAATTACAAAACAAGGTTTTTGGTAAAATATGGAGAAAAAATGCAGCACCAAACCATCGAGCAAATTGCTTATTTTTATGTGGAGGATAAGTCTTGCTTCCTGATGAATACGCAAGGAAGGAGATTTCTTATAGAGCAAAGTTTAGAGCATTTAGAAAAATTACTAAATCCTAAGCTATTTTTTAGAGTTAGCAGAAATTTTATTGTTAAAATAGATTCCATAAAAGAATTTAAGTCCTTTAAAAATAGTAGACTCAAACTATTTTTAGAACCTTCTACCAATAGTGAGGTTATTGTAAGTAGAGAACGTGTAAGTGCCTTCAAACAATGGATAGACCAATAAAACACCAAATATTTCTCAAATTAGCGAGGCAATCCTCACATTTGCGGATAACACAGATAATACTTTTTCACGATTTTCCGCAAAGCCTTGATATTAGGTAAATCGGAGGCTTCGGAAATATCCAACACTGCTTTATTTTTTGTTTGAATGAGAATTGGATTAGTTTTTTCTTGGTAAGCCATATTCTTGGTGGAGTCAGCAACTACAAAGTAGTCTGCCTCTTGTTTTTCTAAATCAAAATGCCTGATTACCTGCTTTTGAGTAGTTTTTATAAGTTTTTCCTCTATTTTTTCGGAACTCATCAATATTTTAAATAACTTCCTTTGTAATAATTTTTGCGATAAAATAGCCAAAATTTTATCTCTATGATTTTGCCATAACTTGATAGCTCCCCAAATATCGTGGTCATCTAATTGCACAAAATGCTCCAAATAAGCATCATCACCCAAAAACTCATCAAGGCTTACTTGTTTTTTCATAAAAACAGCCAAACTTGGGCTTGCAAAAACTTGCTCTCCCTGCTGAACCAAAAATTTTGCCCTCCTCATCACTTGCATTACCATTTTTTCGGCACTGATTGCCGTTTTATGCAAATACACTTGCCAATACATTAGCCTACGAGCCGTAAGAAAGTTCTCCACGCTATAAATCCCTTTTTCCTCCACTACCAAATTATTATCCACTACATTTAACATTTTCAAAATTCTATCGCCGCCTATCGCTCCTTCCGAAACTCCCGTAAAAAAACAATCTCTCTGTAAGTAATCTAATCTATCCACATCTAATTGACTACTTACTAATTGATGCAAATACTTTTTAGCATATTGATTTGTGAAAATTTTAATTGCCAAATCCAAAGCTCCAGAAAACTGAGCATTGAGTTTTTGCATAATCCACAGAGATAGCTTTTCGTGGGCAATGCCTTGTAAAATAGTATTTTCAAGGGAATGGGAAAGCGGACTGTGCCCAATATCGTGCAAAAGTGCCGCAATTTGTGCTGCCTCTCTTTCTTCGGTGCTTACGGAGTGCCCTTTATACTGAATGGTATCCAAAGCCACCCCCATCAAGTGCATTACTCCTATGGCGTGATGAAAACGTGTATGCAAGGCACCAGGGTACACAAAATCGGCAAGCCCCAACTGCCTAATACGTCTAAGTCTTTGAAAATAAGGATGTTCTATCAACTCAAAGATAATACCATTGGGAATATTGATAAAACCATGTACGGGGTCGTTGAGAATTTTTCCTTTTTTCACTTATCGCATTGTTGGAGTTACATAATATATATTTTTCCTTTGACAGCTATGTTTTTGGCTACAAGCTGAAACTAACACAAATATTACCAAAATAGAAAACATTGCTATCTTTCTCATAGTTTTTTATGAATAGATAGGGCAAATTTCTTGCCGTTTTAGAGTTTCACTCCTAAAATCATCACATCATCTATTTGCTCTTCCTCACCTTGCCAATTTTTAAAAGTTTTTTGTAAAATAGTATGTTGCTCTTTTAAGGGCAAAGTATAAATTTCTTCTAAAATCGTAATAAGTCTTTTTCTACCAAATTTCTTTTTGTTTTCTCCGCCAAATTGGTCGGCATAACCATCAGAAAACATATAAAGAACAGTGCTTTCTGGTAAATATTTTTCTATGACACTGAAAGTATCGTTTTCATAAGTATTTTTTTTCCAACTTCCTCCTACGCCTATTTTATCAGTGATTATCAAGTCTTTATGAGTAGAATTTACCAAAAACAAGTTAGATTTAGCTCCTGCTATCTTCAACAAACGTTCTTTTTTGTCCCAAACACATACCGAAACGTCCATTCCGTCTTGGCTTTGCGTTTCTTGTTGTTTGAGAGCGTGGACAATTCCAAGGTCTAATTGTTGGAGAATATGGCTGGGCTGGAAGATAGCCTTTTCAAAGATAATTTGGTCTAAAAGTGTAACTCCCAGCATACTCATCAGGGCACCTGGTACCCCGTGCCCTGTGCAATCTGCTGCTACCAGAAAGGTTAAGCCTTTTCGCTCGGTAAGATAATAGAAATCACCACTCACAATATCTTTGGGCAAATACAGCGTAAAATGTTCTCCTATAAGATGCTCAATGGTAGTATTTTGTGGCAGAAAAGCCTTTTGTATTCGCTCGGCATAATGAATACTATCCATTATATCTTGATTTTTGAGACTGAGGCTTTCACTTTTAGCTTCTATTTCCTTATTTTTTTCTTTGAGTAGTAAGCTCTGTTGTTTCAATTTAAAAGTATTGAAAAGTGTTGAAACTACTAAAAGTAGGCTCAAAAAAGTAGTAACAAACAGCCCCAAAGAAAGAATTTCTTGTTGTTTATTGCTAATTTCATCCTTTTGCCGCTTCGTTTGGTCTTCTCTCATCTGAAAGTCCACATTCAAAAAGTCTATTTGATTTTTATTGATAAGCAGATTGAGTGAATCAGTATAGGCAATATATCTTTCCTGAGCTTCTAAGGCTTTCTCATAATTTTTATTTAATTTATATGAAAGGGCGAGTTGTTGATAGTAGATTTTCCAAGAGATAGGGATAAGTGTCGCATTTACGTTGCGTATTTGTTGCTGTTTCTCTTGAAGTAGTTGTTTTGCAGAATCTAAGTGTATTTGAGCCTTTTGTATTTCTTTCTTTTCTATAAAATACTTTGCTATTTTTTGATGCCCTGCTACTACTATCCCCCAGTCTTGTACCTTATAGGCAGCTTGTAAATAGCGTTGATAGAAAACGTAAGCTGAATCTTTTTGTCCATTTTGAAGCAAAATATCGCCTATATTTCCTTTAGGCAAGTCTATCCAAAAGCTATCTTTATTCTTTTCTGCTTGTTCTATAGCTTTTTTGAAATAGATTAGAGCTTTGTTCAAATCATTTTTATTACGATATACCAATCCAATGTTGTTGAGCAATACATACAACTTCACGTTACTTTCTACTTGTTTTTTTTCTACCAGATAAGCTGCCTTCAACCAGTATTTTAGGGCTTTTTCATCATCTTTGGCTTTATAGTAAAGGCTTCCTGCGGCGTAAAAAACCTCCACCTGAATAAGCTCATTTACCTCATATTTTTCTATGAGTTGTAAAGCTTTTAGCAAATAAAATAGATTTAGTGAATAGTTCTTTTGCCTTTCCCCCAGATAAATACCTGCCAAGTACTCCAACTTCACGAGTAAATCAGAGCATTTAGCTTTTTGGGCTTGCTTTCTTACGCTTTCTATGGTGTTTTCTACTTTTCTTTTATATCCCTCTCCCTTTTTGCTTAGCTCATCAGCATAACGCAACCAAACACGGTAAGCCTCGCAAGGTAGATCTTCTTCTATAAAGTGATTTTGGGCTTCCTTATACAGCTTTACAGCTTGTGTGGTGTCCTGCTCAAAAACAGCCATTTCTTGTTTGAGTACAGCCAAACTTATGTTACGAAAGCTTTTTTCTTGTTTTTTTTCAGCTTCTCTAATGAGTAAGGTTACAAATTCTTTATTTCTTAATGCCTTATTGTTGTTAAAAAATAACTCTAAGCTAATAGTTATTTTTTCTGGATTATTCGCTTTTTCTAATTGGTGTAGCAGCAATTTGGCAGTATTTAGCCCATCTATGTTTTGAGCAAACACAGAAGAGAACAAGAATAAGAGAGCTATCAATAGCCAAAATTTCATAAGATAGTTTTGAGATATGGCAATTTTGTTCCGAAATTACGAAAAAATCTTAGAAACAAACTTTAAAGAATAGCTATTTTTGCCACTTGCCATTCCTCACCGTTGGCATTGGCAGAAAAAATAAGGTAAACACCTGTTTTTGCTTTCTTTCCCTGATAGTTTCGTCCATTCCAAGTGGCTGTACCACCTTTAGCAATGGTTTGGTACATCAACTTGCCTGCAATGTCTGTAATTTTTACTTCTGCGTTATCGGTAAGCCCTTCTATACCAATCAATCCGTTAAAATCAGGTTTTACGGGGTTAGGGAAGACCTTCACATTGCCAAAATTTTCGGCAGCTACACTTACACCATCTCTAAAAGAGCAAATTCCTTGTTCTGTACTAATAAATACCTCACCAGTTTTGGCATGAATACTCAAATGTTTGATTTGGTTGGAGATGAGTGGTGAGTTTTCGGTGGTATAGTTAGCGATTAGCTCTTCAGTATTTTCATCAAAAAGAAAAATACCCTTATCTTTAGTGCCAAACCATTTTCTATTTGCTCCATCTATAGCAATAGCTGTAACACTGATACTTTCTAGTAGTTGTCTTTTATCAAAAATTGGAAAAGTTACCTGAAAATTAGGGCTGAAGACATCATAACTATTGAGGACGGTCATCACACCCGTTTCTGAGCCGAGCCAAATTACACCATTTCTATCTATTGCCATTGATAGAATATTCGGGTTGGTGAGTTTTGCATTATTGGCTGTTAGGTGTTTATTTTGATTTCCTTGTGTATCGCATACCCAAATTCCTCCTGCAAAACTTTCAGGGGCAAGACGTATCCATTTGTAGTCATTATTATCTATCAAAATTTCAAGCGGGTATTGTGTTTGGGTGATGTAATTATAGGAAATCCAAGAGCCGTCAGGCTTTTGCTGATGCAAAGAAGGACTAGCTTGAAATTGTGTAACCCACAAATTTCCTTGTCTATCATTTTTCAGGTCAGATATTTTTACATCTGTCTGTGTGTAGAAAGGTGTTTGTGCTGTGGTTTCATCTATTATTTTGAAAGTTCCGTCTGAGGTATTTTGTTGGATAATTCCGTTGCCAAAAGACGCCAAACTAAGTATTTTTTGTGAAGCGTTGTAGCTCGCCGCCGATAAATCATAGGCAAAAGGAGCATTTTCTGTATTTTCCAAAGCTGAACTATTGAAGCTTCTCCAGAAACCATTTTCAAAAATATCAAAACCTTGTGTATTAAGCGTAGCGATATAATTTTCATCAAAACCTCCCGAAATAGCCAGCATTTTATCCGCAAAATAGAGTGTTTTCCAAGTTCGGAGGCTAAAAGTGCCATTGGGCGTGTAACTTTTCCAAGAGCCTTCAAAATCTGAAAGTAAGCCATTTTTAGCATCAGCAACCCAACGCAAGCCGTTTTCCAGCCATATCGCTTGCAAATTTGTAAATCTACTATCTTCCCAGAAGCTCATTTGCTCATTTGCATCTAAGACTATAACTTTAGCACCGCTGAGAATAAAAACTTGATTATTAAAACTTTGTAAATTATTAAAATTATTTTCAGTAATACCATTCAATTTCTGCCAAGTGCCCGAAAGGTTGGGTAATTTATAAATTCCCTGCCCGTTGAGGCTTGCATACAAGTTGGCATTAGCAAAAACTACTTTCTGAACGGCTGTTTGTGGAAGCAGACTTGGTGTTTCGTATTTTTGCCAGCTATGAAAATCCTGCAAATTAAGGTTATTAGGAGCGTACAACAGCCCGTTTGGCGTAGCCAAATAAAAAGTATTATTAGTAAAGGTAATCCCTGTAACCGCCAAAGGCGTTCCGCTTAGACCCAAGTTTTGCCATACCTCTTTGATTTCCTTTTTGCTAAGGTCTACAACTACCACGCCAAAATCAGTGGCGATGTAGGCATTTTGCCCTTGTAGCAGTATTTGTGAAGCAGCTTTACTCCCTGAAACAGTCGTTAGGTTTTTGACATCAACGATATTGGTAATTTCATTTCCTTTTTTTATATCAATATTTCCGTTGGCATAAGCAATAATAAGCATCTCATAATCAGCAGAATAAGCTATTTGTGAGGCTTGAGCCTCTGAAAGCCCTTGTGTTTTGCCAAGAATAGTAAGCGTGTTTTCAGTTTTATCAAATACGAAAATTCCAGATTCTGCTACGGCATAAACTTGGTTGGGAGTAGAGCTAAGACTTTTCACAGAGCGATAAGGCAAATGCGTACGCCAAGCCCCCAAGGGAATGTTTGTTTGGGCAAATAAAAAATTTGCCCAAAATATCAATACCAACAAATAGCCTACTTTTTTCATATATTAGGTCAAAACAGATGTCAATACGAGTTTACTTGCTTAGTTCTCTGATGTCCTTCATTACTTTTTCTGCCAAATTATCAGCAGTAGAAATTGAATCGGCTTCAGCATAAATACGAATAATTGGCTCGGTATTGCTTTTGCGAAGATGTACCCAAGCATTATCAAAAATTACTTTTAACCCATCAATTGTATTCGTTTGGAATTTACTATACTTTTGTTGCATTTTTTCCAATACTTCATCAACATTGATACCTTCATCAAGTTCTATTTTATTTTTAGAAATATAATAGTTGGGATAAGTAGCCCTTAATAAAGTAATAGATTTGCCAAACTTAGCCAGATGCGTAAGAAACAAAGCTATCCCCACCAAGGCATCACGCCCATAATGTAAATTTGGATAAATAATTCCGCCATTGCCCTCGCCGCCAATAACCGCTTTAGCATTTTTCATGGCAGCGACTACGTTCACCTCGCCTACAGCCGAAGCAAAATAACTTTGCCCATTTTTTTCTGTAATTACTTTGAGAGCTTGTGTAGAAGAAAGATTAGAAACGGTGCTACCTTGTTGATGTTTCAGTACATAATCTGCTACTGCCACCAAAGTATATTCTTCTCCAAAGGCTTCTCCATTCTCTCTGATAAATGCCAATCTATCCACATCAGGGTCTACGACTATCCCCAAATCGTAAGCTCCTTTGCTTACATCTCTGGAGAATTGTAGAAGGTGCTCGGGCAGTGGCTCCGGATTATGAGCAAAAATACCTGTTACTTCACAATTAAACTCTCCTATTTGGCTTACTCCCAAAGCCCTTAGTAAAGCTGGCACAGCAAAACCACCCACAGAATTTACAGCATCAACAGCTATTTTAAAATTTCTGCTTCGGATAGCTTCTACATCTACCAAAGGCAAAGCCAAAATCATTTCTATATGTTTTTGTAGGTATGTATCATTGAAGGTGTAGCTACCTATTTTTTTGACTTCAGCAAAAGTAAAGTCTTCTTTTTCAGCAATTTCTAATAACTCTTGCCCATCTTGAGCTGATATAAACTCTCCTTTTGCATTGAGTAATTTCAGTGCATTCCACTGAATAGGATTGTGGCTGGCTGTAAGGATAATGCCGCCGTTAGCTTTTTCCAAGGGAACAGCTATTTCTACGGTAGGTGTGGTAGCCAAGCCCAAATCTACGACCTCAAAACCCAAACCTTGTAGCGTAGCCGCCACCAACTGCGAAAGCATTTGCCCCGAAATTCGGGCATCTCTGCCTATCACAATTTTAAGGTTTTCTGCATTTTCTGCATTTTTTTTGAGCCACTCGCCAAAAGCAGCCGCATATTTTACAATATCAATAGGCGTGAGGTTTTCATTTGCTTTGCCGCCTATGGTTCCCCTTATACCCGAAATAGATTTTATGAGTGTCATTGAGTAAATTATTTTTTCAAATTTTGTAGTTTTTCTATAAAATATAATGGCTTAAATCTCTGTTTTTCACTAAAGTTCTCAATTTTTCTTCCACCATATTTTCCGTAATTTGTATTTCTGTTTCGCTGGGTATATTATCGGGAATATCAAATAGGTACTCGTTGAGAAGCGTACTCATTACGGTTTGGAGGCGTCTCGCTCCGATATTTTCAACCTCTGTATTAACAAAAAAAGCGATTTCAGCGATTTTTTCTAAGGCTTTTTCCTCAAAAGAGAGTTTTACACCTTCCGCCTCCAAAAGAGCTTGGTATTGCTTGGTAAGGGCATTTTTAGGCTCTTTGAGAATGTGAAAGAAGTCCTCTTTACTTAAAGATTGTAGTTCTACACGAATGGGAAAACGCCCTTGCAACTCTGGAATCAAGTCTGAGGGCTTAGAAACGTGAAATGCTCCGGCTGCAATAAATAAGATATGGTCGGTGCGGACAATACCGTACTTGGTATTCACGGCACTTCCCTCCACGATAGGCAACAAATCTCTCTGTACACCTTCACGGCTTACGTCTGGTCCGCCACTTTTGCCACCCGAAGAAGCAATTTTATCTATTTCATCAATAAAAATAATACCTGCATTTTCTGTTTTGCGGATAGCCTCCTCCTTCACTTCGTCCATATCTATTAGTTTGGCAGCTTCTTCTTCCAACAATATTTTTTTCGCTTCTGCAATCGTTATTTTACGTTTTTTAGTTTTGGTAGGCATAAAATTAGAGAGCATTTCTTGCAGATTCATCATTGATACTTCGTCCAAACCTGGACCCATGACCCCTACATTAGAGATGGTCTGTTTGACATCAATTTCTATTTTTCGGTGGTCAAGCTCTCCGTTACGTATTTTCTCTCTAAAACGCTCCCTTGTTTTTTCGTTGAGTTCGGCATCTTCATTATTTTTTAGCTCAAATCCTACACCCATACTTTCATTGGAAGGGGCTTTTACAGCAGGGATTAAAGCATCTAAAATAATTTCCTCCACAGCCTCCACAGCTTTTTGCTTTACAGCTTCTTGGCGTTGGGTACGTACCATATTGACGGCTTGCTCTGCCAAATCTCTTACCATACTTTCTACATCTCTGCCCACATAACCTACTTCGGTAAACTTGGAGGCTTCCACCTTGATAAAAGGAGCATCGGCGAGCTTAGCCAATCGGCGGGCAATCTCTGTTTTCCCTACTCCCGTAGAGCCTATCATCAGAATATTATTGGGGATTATCTCATTCTGGATTTCCAAAGGAGCATTCATTCTACGCCACCTATTACGCAAGGCAATGGCTACATTTTTTTTGGCATCTTTTTGCCCGATGATGTATTTATTTAATTCTGCTACAATTTGTTGAGGAGTAAGGTTATTTGCGTTCATTTTTTAGTTTTTTATTTTACAAAAATAGTAAATTTATTTCAAACTGAAACTTTTTAAGAAAAGTAATGTTTATTAGCATAGAACAAAGTATTTTAGTTTTTAATTTGATTTTTCACCAAATTTAATTTACAACCCCACTCTATATGTATCCTGAAGAATTAGTACGCCCCATGCGACAAGACCTCGTAAGTGTAGGTTTCAAAGAATTGCTGAACGCCCAAGAAGTAGAGAATTTGATGAAGCAGCACCAAGATGACACCGTATTGGTGGTTATCAACTCGGTGTGTGGCTGTGCGGCTGGTACAGCCCGCCCTGGTGTCAAATTAGCTCTTAGCCAAAGTAACAAAAAACCGGCTGTATTAGCCACAGCTTTTGCAGGTATGGAGAAAGATGCCGTAGCCAAAGTACGCGAATTTACGATGCCTTTCCCTGCCTCCTCACCTTCTATTGCTTTGTTTAAGAATGGAAATCTCGTACACTTCGTAGAAAGACACCACATAGAAGGACGCTCCGCACAAATGATAGCCAACCATTTGGAGCAAGTTTTTGAAGAATTTTGCTAAATTTTACCCCAAACCTATAAGGCAAATGCTACGCAAAAAATTGAGCACCTTATAGGTTTTTTTCTCCCTACTTTACTTTCGTGTGCCAAAAGCGTAGTTTCATAAAAAAATAACATATTTTCGTGATTTTTTTTGCTTTTTAGATATTGTCCTGTTTATATTTGCACGTCAATATTGGCAAAAAATAATTTACCAAAAAAATCTATTTTATGAAACTAAAAAAACTTTTCGCCTTGTGCGTAATTGCTTCTTTAGCTTTTGCAAGTTGTAAGAAGAAAGGTACTGAGGATGATTTAAATGCCCTCAGAGCCGAATTGGAAAAAGAACAAGCCGCACAGCAAGCCCTTGCTGATAGCTTGGCTGCCCAACAACAAAGAGACTCTTTGGAAGATGCCCAATACAAAGATGGCTACATCAAAGGTACTTTTACGGGTACACGCGAAGATGACCCCAACACCTCTGCCAACGAAGAAGGACAAGCTGTTTCTTTCCCTTTTGAGTTTAAGTATCGCTACCCAGGAAATGATAGTTTCTACAACTATGATGCTGATACAGACCCCGAAAGTATGAATTTTGGACGCTATGAGAACAGCAACTTTGTTGGTGGCTATTTTTTCTTTAATTTCAATATGGATCTACCTGGCACACTTAGCCCAAGTTTTGGCAATATAAGTGGTAGATTAGAGAAGACTCTTAGTGATAACAAGGTATTCCGCTATCAGTTTTATTGGAGCACAGGCTATACAGGTACTCCAACCTTCTCCAATGTGAGCTATGCCAATGGTCGCTTGAAAGCAGACTACAGTCTTGTTTTACCCGCTGGAAGTAGTGCCCCCTACTACAACAATAATGGAGCAACTATCACGGGCTCTTTTGATGTAAAAGTGCAAAATACAGCATATAGAACTAAATAATTGATTTTGTATCACAATATTTTTGTATATCCTTTATGAAAAAATTAAAAAAATTGTTTGCTTTGGCACTTATTGCCAGCGTAGCTTTTGCAAGTTGTAAGAAAAAAGCTACCGAAGATGATTTGAATGCTCTGAAAGCCGAATTGGAGAAAGAGCAAGCAGAAACACAAGCCCTTGCTGATAGCTTGGCTGCCCAACAACAAAGAGACTCTTTGGCAGATGCCCAACAGCAAGATGGTTACATCAAAGGTACTTTCTCTGGCACTCGCGAAGATGACCCCAACACATCTACCAACGAAGAAGGACAAGCCGTTTCTTTCCCTTTTGAGTTTAAATATAAAACTGATGGGATAGGATATTTTAGCAGCTCAGATGCTGATGCAGAACCCGAAGATTTCGATTTTTATAGATATGAAAAAAATAGCTATGATTACGGATATTTTGGTATGCGTTTCACAATGGATTTGCCTGGTACGCTTACTCCTTCTTCATTCAACTATATAAACGGAAGATTTTACTCCAAACTTAGCAGTGGGCAAGATTTCCAATACCGGTTCTATTGGAATACAAGCTATGTGGCTATTACTACAACTTTTTCTAATGTAAGCTATAGTAACGGACGCCTAAAAGCCAACTACACCATCAGTATCCCTGCTGGCAATAACTCTGGCTACTACAACAACAACGCTGCTACTATCACTGGCTCTTTTGATATAACTGCAAAAGTAGCTTACTAATAATCTCATTATTATTCATAAAAAATTGTATCGTACACTTATGAAAAAACTAAAAAAATTATTTGCTTTGGCAATGATAGCTTCCGTAGCTTTTGCCAGTTGTAAGAAAAAAGCTACCGAAGATGATTTGAACGCTTTGAGAAATGAAGTAGACAAAGCTAAAGCCGAACAGCAAGCCCTCGCCGATAGCTTAGCTGCCCAACAAGAAAGAGACTCTTTGGAAGAAGCCAAAAGACAAGATGGCTATATAAAAGGTACTTTTACAGGTACTCGCGAGGATAACGGACAAAGTGTGAGTATTCCTTTTGAGTTCAAGTACAGGTTTACAGGTTATGATGGATTCTATAACTATGATGCTGATGATTCTCCCGAATATTTCGATTTCTATAGATATAAATCTTACAATGATAATGGTGATTATTTATATTTTGGTTTTGGTATGGATTTACCTGGTAACTTTACCCCCGATTTTGACGATATAGATGGGCGATTCAGCACTACTTTGGCTGATGGCTCAACTTTTGTCTATGGCTTTGACTGGAACAGTGGCGATGCTTCTCCTGTGTTTTCTAATGTAAGCTATAGCAATGGTCGTTTGAAGGCTGATTTCAGTTGGTCTTTACCTGATGGCAATGGTATAGGCTACAACAATAACAATGCGGCTACCATCAATGGTTCTTTTGATATAGCTACACCTCTTGGAAGTGGTTACGTGTATAAAACCAAATAATTCGGTTTTATGCGAAACAAATAAAGCCTGCAAATTGCAGGCTTTATTTGTTTATATCTTCAAAAATTCAAAAACAAATGATTTTTCCCATTTTTGCAGGCTCAAAAATTGTTGCTGGGGGGTCAACAAAAGTAAGCGGTGGGCATAGGCTAAAGCCAAATCTATCTCGTGGGTAGCCAACAGAATACACTTTTGCTCTTGCAGAGCTATTTTTTGTAGCATTGCTATCATTTCCTTTCGGTAATAGGCATCTAAAAAAGCGGTTGCCTCATCTAAAATAACTAAAGGGGTATCTTGTGCCAAAGCCCGAGCCAGCCAGACCCTTTGTCTTTCACCATCACTGAGTGTATGCAAATATCTATCTGCAAAATTTTCAATTTCCGTGATTTTCATAGCCTTCTGAATAGCTATTTCATCGGATTCTTGGTATTTGCCATACCAATTAAGGTGTGGGCTTCTCCCCAAAGCCACCACTTCTCTTACTTTGAGATATTCGGCGGGCAGTTTTTCGTTGAGTACGAGGGCTATCTTATGAGCCAATTGTTTGCTATGATATAGCCTTAGTTCTGTATTATCAAGCAAAATAGTACCTTTTTGGTATTTTTGTAAGCCTGCTAATATTCGCAATAAAGAAGATTTCCCTGTTCCGTTCCTGCCAAGCAAACAAAGAAACTCTCCTTTGGCGGCTGCAAAACTTATTTGCTCACAAATAAGTTTTTTCTCGTAAGAAATAGCCAATTTTTTTACTTCCAACATGGCTTCTTAGTGCTGAAAACCTGTCGCCTCTCTGATTCTTTCTAAGGTTTGTAAAGCTATTTTTCGGGCTTTTGCTTCACCTTTTTGCAAAGTTTCTTCCAGAAGAGAAGTTTTTTGCATCAACTCCAAAAAAATCTCTCTCTCTCTGGCAAATCTTGTTTCTATGAGGTTTTGGAGGGCTTGTTTGGCGTGCCCATAGCCGTACCCCCCTCGCAAGTAGTTTGCCCGCATTTCTTCTATTTGTTCGGTATTGGCTATCAAGCTATACAATTTGAAGACATTACAAGTTTCGGGATTTTTGGGTTCTTCTAAAGGGGTAGCATCTGTAACAATCCCGCTAATTTGCTTTTTGAGCTCCTTAGATGGCAGGAAAATATCAATATAGTTATGATAAGATTTGCTCATTTTTCTACCATCGGTGCCAGGTATGGTCATTACCTCTTCGCTTATTTTGGCTTCTGGCACTACAAATATTTCTTTTTGGTAATAGTTATTAACTTTTTGGGCAATATCTCTTGCCATTTCTAAGTGCTGTTGTTGGTCTTTGCCAACAGGCACAAAATTAGCCTCATACAATAGGATATCGGCAGTCATCAGTACGGGATAGTCAAAAAGCCCTGCATTTACTTCTGCCAAGTTTTCGGATTTATCTTTGAAAGAATGAGCATTGGCAAGCATTGGGAAAGGTGTAAAGCAGTTCAGATACCAAGTGAGTTCGCAAACTTCAGGGATACGGGATTGGCGATAAAAATAATTTTTTTCGGTATCAAAACCACAAGCCAACCAAGCTGCCGCTACGGCGTAGGTATTTTCTTGCCTTTGTTTGGCATCTTTTATGGTAGTAAGCGAATGAAAATCAGCGATAAAGAAAAAAGATTCATTGGTATTATCTTCCGACATTTGGATTGCGGGCAAGATAGCTCCCAATAAATTTCCCAGATGTGGTCTGCCCGAACTTTGTATACCTGTAAGAATACGTGCCATAAGAATTTTATAGTTTAACTATTTTTTTATGATAAATTTTATCTCCAAACTCAAAACTAAGCAAGTAAATACCTTTTGCAAAATTTTTCATAGAAATTGTTTCCTGATTGAAACCTCTGCTAAGCAAACGCCCAAAGGAGACTTTTTTGCCTGCAAGGTCTGTAAAAGTGATTTGAAACTCTCCATCGTTGGGAGCAGTAAAACTGAAAGTCAGGAGGTCTTCGGTAGGATTTGGATAAGGCTCAAATACCAGCAGACGATTGCTCAGATTCATACACAACTGATTATCCGCTAAATTTGTATCTTCAAGTGATGTTTTTGGTAGCACTTTGACACAAAAATAGGCATTTTTTTGCACAAGCTCTTGTGGTAGTGAGTTTTGCAAAGTATAAGTTACTTCTTCTCCAATCTTCATCGTGTTCGGATATACCTCCAGAAGCGTAGTATCCCCGATTTGTACTTCTATTTGTAGGTTATTGAGCAATGTATTTCCGTTATTTTTTAAAAAAACACTAAGCGTATTCTCATTTTTGTTCAGCTCTTGGAGGCTCACATCAGTTTTGAGCGTTCCGACACCAATGATTTGGCTAATCGTAGCTTCACAATTATTGGGGCTAATGGCTTTCAGCAGCACTTCATACTCACCTGATTGCGTATAAATATGTGTAGGATTCCCTTCCAAAGAAGTTGCTCCATCACCAAAATTCCATTCATAGGAACTTGCCCCTGTGGTAAGGTTATTAAAAGTGATTTCTAAAGGATTTTGAGCATTTTTTGTTCTTGTAAAAATAATACTTGGGGCTTCCAAAACCTCTATATTCTCCACAACAAAAGTATTGATGCAGTTATTCGCATTTTTTACTTGTAAAGTTACATCATACAAACCAGCTTGGTTGAAAGTAACTGTTGGATTCATTTCCGTGCTTGTTCCGTTTCCCTCAAAAAGCCAAAGGTACTCAGTAGCATTTGTGGCATTACTTACGAATTGTACAGATTGCCCTACACAAATATTGGTGGGTATATTGAAAGAAACTGTTGGATTATCTAATATCTCTATATTTTTGCTGATAACATCTATACAACCAGCTTGGTCTTTTGCAGTCAGCGTGATGGTATAAATGCCCGCTGTATTGTAGGTTTTACTAGGGTTTTGATAAGGTGAATAAGTGCCATCACCAAAATTCCAGTAGAAACCTGTAGCCTCATCAAAAGGCAAATTTGTATAAGTGGAGAGATTATTAAAAGTAATACTTTGCCCCACACAAGCCAAAGGAATATCTTGAAAATTAGCTGTTACCCCTGCTGAAGCTACTATAGTCTTTGTGATAGAATTATTACAAGTATTCAGATTATTGACTGTGAGCGTTACGTTGTATGTACCCGCTGACGCATAAGTATGTGTAGGCGTTTTGAGCGTAGAACTATTACCATCACCGAAATCCCAAAGCCAAGAGCTAACATAAGCATCGCTACCCACGGAAGTATTGGCAAAAGTAATTGGCGTACCCACACAAACGCTATCTGCTGTAAAATTAGCAACAGTAGTAGTAGTGTTGATATTAGCTGAATCCGTGTAGATTTCCAAGACTTCATCAGTAGCACTATCTTTCACCCTAAGCACTGTGGGCTGTATACCTGTTTTTCTATAGCGAATATTAGTAGGGTTTATATCTGTACTTAGGTTTGTATTTACCTCACAATTTCTTTTAAATTTTATCTTAAAAATTTGATTGGTAGAGAAATTAACATTGAAAAAATAATATGCTGAAGCCGCATAAACTCCTGTAAGCCCTCTTGTTTGGTTGGTAGCAGGAAGCGTGCCTATTACGCTGCTGGTAGGGGTATTACTGCTAATACTGTTGCCATAATTGGATAAACATAGTTTCCCTGAATTAAAAGAAGCATTAAGAACATAATATGTACCATCTTCGTACATTATTTTTGTAGCATAATTGTTGTCGTAACCTGTAGGCAACGATACGAAACTGTATGTTGGTGCATTAGTGATGCTACCTAAAAATTTTACATGAAAGTTTTTGGTTTTATCACTAAAAATTACATTAAGCGTACCACAATCCCAAATGTAGTCGGCGGAGCAAGTTCCCCAGGTACTTTGCTCAGGAATTACCATAGAGGTAATTACATCACTCATTGAAAAATTATTAGCTAAAGAATTACCTACATCAACCACCATTAGAGTTTTAGTGAAATAATCATTTGTAATTAGGTAATAATTAGCCCCTTCTTTCAAAAATTTGAATCCGAATAAGCCATTGGTGAGTGTTCCAGCTAATTGGGCGTTTGGTGTATTTTTCAGAGAATTTCCAAAAGAAATTCTAATAAATGCATCATTTGTATCAGTTTGGTACACAAATGCATACCAATTTCCTGTCGCTTCCTCTTTTATTATATCCAAAACGACAGGCTTATTGAGGGCATTGCTCGGATTTCCCAGATTTGTAATTGCTTGCGGCGGGTTATCAGGACTATCACCCAAATCTATCCTAAATAAAGAACTATTATTGTAAGAAGTAACAAACATAAAATATTCTCCATTATCTTCTACGATTTTGGTATCAAGCAAGCCACTTGAACCAAACAAAGCAGAAAAAAGGCTTATCTGAGGGCTTGTTTGCATATCTTCGGTACAAAAATCCCACTCGTAATTTACGCCTACTCGTGCATCAGGGTTGGTAAAGTTGAGTGGCTCGTCAGGGCAAGCCGTTGGGGGAAGCATAAAATCAGAGGCTGAAATGGGTATGCATTGAGCCATCAATAAATTTCTCCAAAACAAAAAGGAAAGAATAAGTAATAAATATGATATAGCTCTTTTCATTTTAGTTTTTCTCTTAAATACTTTCATTTCAGAAAAAGTAATTGACCGAAACGGATTATTTTGTAAGTTTTAGAAATATCAGCAAGCCTCCACCACCCAAAAAAGCAATCAAGATATAAGTTAGCCAAATCTTGAAACCCCCACTAGGGTATACAGACTGCTCTTTTATGTTCGGGTTAGCTGATAAAAGTCTATCTTTTACTTGTTGGTAATTCGCTATATTTGCCTCATCAAATCGGTAAACGTTACCATCACTAAAAAGGACATTGATAGTTCTGTATCGCTTAGAACTCCCTTTGGAGCGAGCATAACTATCTGATTTAAAAGATTTTACTTCATCGTAAGTATATTCTTTTTTCCAAAAACCAAAAAATTTTTTAATAATAATAGTATTTTGAGTAAAACAAACCTTCAACTTTGCTACCAATAAAAGATGAGCTGGTATTAAGCCTATCGGCACAACAAATAAAAACAAGGCTACATTAGGTAAAGTCAAGTGTGAAAGTGCTTTTAACCCAACTACCAACATAGGTATCGTTAAGAAAGCAATAAGAAGTATATTCAGAAAAACACTATACCAGCGTATTTTGCTGCAAAATTCCATATTTAGTTGGTTTCTAAAGCGACTAAAGTTCCGACTTCTTCTCCTTCTACTATTTTTAAGAGATTACCTTCTTGATTCATATCGAAAACAATGATAGGCAGGTTATTTTCTTTACAAAGTGTAAAGGCGGTCATATCCATCACATTGAGTCCTTGGTTATAGGCTTCATCAAAAGTAAGTTGATTGTATTTGGTAGCTGTAAGGTCTTTTTTGGGGTCTGCGGTGTATATTCCATCTACTTTTGTTCCTTTCAGCACAACATCAGCTCCTATTTCTATGGCTCTGAGCGAGGCTGCTGAATCTGTTGTGAAATAAGGGTTGCCTGTGCCCGCTGCAAAAATGACTACACGCCCTTTTTCTAAGTGTCTGATAGCCCTACGTCTGATGAAAGGTTCGCATACTTGCTCCATTTTCAAAGCGGACATCAAACGTGTATAAATTCCTTGTTTTTCTATAGCATTTTGCATCGCCATTCCATTGATGACAGTTGCGAGCATTCCCATATAATCCCCCTGTACCTTATCAATACCCGATTTATCCGCCTCCGAACCTCTATAAATATTCCCTCCCCCCACAACAATAGCTACTTGCACGCCTTTTTCCACGATTTTCTTGATTTCTTTTGCGTAAGTCTCTATGATTTGCGGATTGATAACATACTCTTGTCTATCACCAGCGAGGGCTTCGCCGCTTAATTTCAATAAAATTCTTTTATATTTCATCGGGATATATATTTGATTTCACAAAGATTAGCAATACTATGATTAGATGCAAATAATTTTACTTAGTTAAGCTAAAAAAAGCTCGCATAAATAATTTATACGAGCTTTTTCTTTAGTTTCTCATCCAACGCTCTCTGAGCTTGGTTTGCTGTGGAGTTGCTTCCAAGTTCAAGGAAAATGTTTTTTTAGCTTCATCATAATTGATGCCTATTTTATCGTAATAAGCTGCTATTGGCAGTGGTTCGGCATTTTTCACGTATTTATTGAAAAAATCTCCGATTTCTGGATAAGTTTTTTTAGTGAAAACCTCAAACCACTCTTTTTCAGAGAAACTTCTGGAAGGCCCATACTCTTTAGCAAAATCATTGATGACCTCACGCAAGCCTTTTTGCCCATTAGATAACTCAAGTAAACGAATATCTAATAAACCTGCTACTAAAGCACCACGCATATAAATATTTCCATATTGCTTCTGCCCTTCAGGAGTGTAAGAGGTGAGGCTTAATTTGCTGAGGCTGTAATTTTTATCGTAATACTTACTATCAAGTGTTACTTTTTGTTTGAGTTCAGCAAAGTATTCATTAAGCGTTTTAATGCTATAACAAAGCTGCATTTTGTGGGAAGCCCATTCAGTAGTACCCTCGTACAGCCACAAATGCTCAGAAGGAGTTGGGGTCACAAAATTAAATTTCTCAATGATTTCACTATGAATATTAAGCGGTGTAACCACATGGAAAAACTCGTGAGCCGCAATATCTGTCATTGATTTACCAAATTCCTCTGACCAATCTTCCTCGCGAATAATATACTCTGAACTATAAGAATGCTCCCAAGCTCCTGCATTAGTGTTTTCAAAATGAAACAAAAAAGTATAACGATTCACAGGCAAACCATTGAGGAAAGCATCAGCAGCAACTAGCATATTTGCCATTGAGCCTAAAAGTTTTTCAGAAGTGATTTTTCCATTTTTGGAGTAGGTATAAAGTTCTACATTTGTATTACGAACTTTCGCAGAAGCCTTTGTGAGGTTTCCTAATAAAATAGGGGAATCTACTGCATGGTCGTAGTTATTAGCAAGCAAATAACCATCTTTTTGCTCCAATGCCGTTCCAAAAGTCCACTCTTGAGGATACAAAATTTTTATTTTGAAAGGTGTAGATTGCAAGCCTGTAGGATAGCCAAAAATGGTCTGCCCATTGATGAGTACGTGGTCGTTCTCTATGGAGCTACCACACATGGCATAAATTTTATTTTCCTTCACAGGCGTATCAAAAGTTTCGGCAATGTGATAACGAATAAGAGCAGTTTTTTCAGGACTACTGATTTGCCATTGGTTAGTGGAAATTTGCTTTGTCTTAATACTTTTACCTTTGGCATCAAAAGCCTCAAATTTTCTCACAAACCGCCCCATATCCATCACCTGATAAGTACCAGGAGCTGTAGAAGCAAACTGATAAATAGCGTTGGCTTTTTTAAGCCCGCTTACCTTCAATTCTACCTTAAAAAGGTCATCTGCACGGTCATTCAGGTTTACCGTGTATTCCAATTCTTGTGCTTGCACGACACAAGCCCAAACTAATAGGAATGAGAATAAAAATATTTTTTTCATTTGTATAAAGTTGATATGCCTAAAAAAACGTTATTTACTTTACTTTTAGTATAAAATCTTATTGCATTTTATTCACCCAATTAAATCTATCGGCAGGCGAAAACTTCCAAGGAGCCATGTTATTTTCTAAATTTCCAAACATTGCATTCCAAGAAGCTGGGGTAGCAGCTTCTTCCATTGCGATAAATCTGCGGATATCTAAAATAATAGAGAGTGGCTCGATATTAACAGGGCAAGCCTCTACGCAAGCATTACAAGTAGTACAAGCCATTATCTCCTCTTTGCTGATGTAGTCGCCATATAAGGATTTTCCATCGTTGAGAGCCTCTTCCGCTGTTTTTCCTGAGGCAATTTGTTTGCCAATTTCTTCTAATCTATCACGTGTATCCATCATTATTTTTCTTGGCGAGAGCTCCTTTCCCGTCTGATTAGCGGGGCATTGTGAAGTACAACGACCACATTCTGTACAAGAATACGCCTCCAAAAGTTGTTTCCACGTCAGGTCATTGACATCTTTGGCACCAAAACGAGCCACTTGTGAAGCGGGTACATCGTTAGCATTTATCAGCCCTAAGGCTATTTTTACCTCGTTGGTTACGGTTGGCATATTGGGCATTTCGCCTTTGGATTTCAAATTAGAAAAATACGTATTGGGGAACGCCAAAATTATATGTAAATGCTTAGAGTAGGTTACATACCAAGCAAAGCCCATAATTCCTGCAATATGCAGCCACCAAGCTGTTCTTTCTACTCCTACCAAAACACCATTATCCAAGCCCTCAAAGGCAGGAATAAGAAATTGGCTAAAGAAAAACCTCCCTATTTTTTCGTAATGAGCAACACCCCTTTCCTGTAAAATAGCATCAGTCGCATTCATCGTAAGAAAGAGTGTCATTAGAACAATCTCAAATATTAAAATTAGGTTAGCATCTGTACGAGGCCATTGTTTCATTTCTTTTTGCCAGAAACGCTTAATTTTCAGAATATTTCTTCGGGAAAGAAAAGCCACACATACTACAATTACGGCAACTGCCAGAAACTCAAACGTATTGATAAGAAAATGATAAAGTGTTTCCCCAATGACGGGAGCAAAAAGCCTATGCGTCCCCAATATTCCATCCAAAATAATTTCTAAAAGTTCCACATTGACAATAATAAAACCTGCGTAAATGATAAAGTGCATCAAGCCAACGAGCGGTCTTTGAAACATTTTTCCTTGCCCAAAAGCTACCAACAACATGGTTTGCAGTCTTTGTGAGGGATTGTCCTTTCTATCCAAACTTTTGCCAAGCTGAATGGTACTTTTAATAATAGCCACCCTTTTATAGATAAAAAAGGCAACGCTTGCCAAAAGAGCTAAAAATAATACCTGAGCTATGTAGTTCATAATGAGGTGTTTTATGTTTTTTTACAAAAAAAGTAACTATTTTATTTGCAAATATAGAATTTCTCCGTATATTTGCATCACTTTTTTAAAAAAATATGGTGCGGTAGCTCAGTAGGTAGAGCAAAGGACTGAAAATCCTTGTGTCGGCGGTTCGATCCCGCCCCACACCACACAAGAGCCTTTGACTAAAAATCAAAGGCTTTTTTTTATTTTACAATTCTTTGAAAACAAAGAATATTTTTTTATTTTTACAGGGGAGCTTACTAAATTTTTATTGAAACTAAAACTTTTGTGAAATATGAAAAAAATAAGAATATTTGCTCTGATTATGCTTGTTGTATCCTCTTTTTTAGCATACTTACAATTTAACACAAAAACCACCAAAAAGGTATATGCTAATGAATTTGATTATTATTTAAAGTTTTTTCAAGAAAAAGGTAATGAAAAAGCTAAAATGAAACTTTTAAGTAAAAATATATCTTCAAAGGATATAATAGCTAATTCGCCTAAGTTATCACAGAAATACACAAAAACATATGGATATTTATCAGAAAACTATTGGGACGATATAACAAAAATTACTCCTGCTCGTGGTGCTACAAAAGAGCAATTTTTATATGGCGTATATGCTATGCAAAAAGCTGTAGATGATAAAGCTGATTTAACAGTAAAGAAAGCACCTGATTTATCTTCAAAAGAGGTAAGTGCTCTGGAAAAATATAATAAAAGTGAAGAAGACATAACAGAAAATATAACGCTTGATAACAAGGAAAACTATGAAAGATATAGAAATGGTGTTTTGGCGTTTTTAAAAGAAATGAAAATAAATCCGTTTAAAACTCACGGCGAAAAATTTGAAGATAGATTGGTAATAGATAAAAC
>JANRLU010000003.1:0-3510 GCA_033762275.1 Thermonemataceae bacterium
CGCTTCTGCTTTGGCTATGGGGTCTGTGATATTTTCTAAAATCTCCAAAGCAATACGGGTTTTCTCATTTTCCAAAATCGCCTTATCTGTGTCAGCGTTTTGTACCTTTGCATTAAAACAATCCAGAGCCACACCTTGCCCTAAAAAACAATCAGCTACGAGGCTGTCGGTACGCAGGGTATAGGTTTCTACGCTTTGGATGATGCCTTTACCGTGTACGAGCAAAATGCTCGCACCAGCGTAGGAAAAAAAGCTCTATTCTTCCTCTTTTATATCTTTCTCACCAATTCTACGGTAAGGGGTTCTATGTAGTCGCTTATACTCTCCATTAAAATCAAGTTTTGTTGAATATTGTTTATTTCCTGCTACTATTCTTACTTTATTCTTAAAATCTGATAAATTTTTAATAGGATGCCCTAACCGTCTTTGCACATAGAAATAACCATATACATTGGTTGTATCTGATACATAATATGTTACCCATTTATCATTATTAGAATCAGTAAAATAAAGCGTGCTATCTCTAATGAGCAGCTTCTTTTCAATATGCCCTTGTTTATTTTTTATCCTATAATTGGTGTATAGTCTCCCACAGGCATATTTATAGCATGGATAGCTATTGTAAGAAGAACAATAATCAGGAGCAGATAGCTCATAATATACTTTAGCATTTGAATCTGGGTAAGTGTAGAAAGAGGTAGCATTATAGTAATGATGAAGACTAAAGTAAACAGCATCATGTCCTTCTTCAAGTAAAAATAATCCAGAAGTTATTTGGTCAATAGGTATTGTGTCTTTTTTTGCAACTTTTGCATCAGACCTCATATTTTCATCCACTTCAGAAACACAGCCTATTATGCCAATCAATAGCATATATAGAATTATTATTTTTTCCCTCATACACCAATAGCCGCATTAGGATAAATAAAACTTACCTTACCTACGAGTTTTGCTATATCAGTTTGAGATAAAACCTTAGTCGGAACAGGAACGTCCCATTTACCAAAAAGAGGATCATCAACCTTATAATAACGCAGGTATATGTCCGTATCTACTTGCACTACACCCTGAGGAGAGTTTCCTACAACAAGACAATAATGCTCTATATCAAATTTTCCTAATGCAAGATCTACAAATATAACGTGCTTTTGAAAATAGTTATCTTCAATTCCATTTTGCAAAGCACTATATTTATTAGAAAGTCCTTCATAATTTAAGCTATAATAACCACCTTTCAGGCTTTTTTCAAGAAACTTATATTCGTTTGTTTGAGCTAAACTATAAAAGCGACCAACTATTGTATATAGTTGCTCTATACCTTTTGGTGTATGTGGAAGTATAGCTCCTGACCCTTTTAAACCTCTAAGAAATCCCTCAGAACTATCAAATAAGCCCTTAAATAGGTTATCCTGTGCGGGTTTGACAATCTTTCCTTCCCACTTGATACCTTCATTAGTTTTAGGAGATGAATTGGGAGCATATGCAGATTTATCATTCAGGGGATTAACAGCTTTTGGAGGGTTTAAGGGGGTAAATAAATATTCAAACTGCTTTCTTGACATATTTGGAGGTATTAAACCATAACTCTGCAAAAAATACATCGTACAACAAGCATTACAATCCATACCATAGATATATGGAGGATTTTTATCATCAGGGTCATAATATAATCCTTGGTAATATCTTGTAAGATTACTTGCACCAATAGAGTCAAACGATTCTTCAGGATCAAATTCAATAAAATTATCTTGTTCTTCCCATTCTTGCTTCAATAGCTTCGCTTTTTGTCCCAGCAAAGCCTCTTTGGGTTTCTCCAACAAGTCTCTCTTGACTTGTTGGAGGGTGTTTTTAAAATCTAAAAGTCCCATTTTACACCGCTTTTGGAGGATTAAATATCTTCACATATGCTTCAGCTTTGGCTATAGGGTCAGTAATGCCACTGAGTATTTCTAATGCCATTCTTGTTTTTTCGTTCTCCAAGGTCATTTTATTAACATCTGCATCTTGTACCTTAGCACTAAAACAATCCAACGCCACGCCATGCCCCAAGAAACAATCTGCCACGAGGCTATCAGTAAGAAGCGTATTTTCTCTACATTTTGGAGAGAGACAACTTTTTAAACACTCTTTTACGTAACCTATTTTTTTTACAAAGATGTTCTATGATAGTAAAATTAATGCTTCTTGGGTCAATATTTTCTTCAAAATAGTTTGGCTCTGTTTTTAAAACAAGTTTTTCAATAGATTTACTTATTGAAAATAATTTTCTATGAAAATCTATGTAGTAGGTATTTTTATTGTAATAATTAAAATAATCTTTTGCTACAAAAACTTTTTTCTCTAAATATTTTAAAATTTTTTTTCTCTTTCTTGAATTGTAGTTACTCATATATACTTTTAAATATACTAAAGAGGCTTTTTTAGAAAATATATCTGCATACCTTACACCAAATAAATCAAAATATTCTATGCTAGTTTTGTTTTTCTTTTTTTCTTTGATGACAATATATTCTTTTAGTGGCTTATATGAAAAAATACAAAGAGAAACAAGACTAGAGTCGTTTTCGTATAAGGAAATAATAGTTTTCTCTAAAACGTTGTTCTGCTGGGCAAGGCAAACAACATTACTTAATAGCATTAAACAAAAAAGTTTAATCTTTCTGCTTGTAATCCAAAGCATAGCTATGAATCCCTTTTGCAATATCTTTGCCAATAAGTTCGCTATCACCCATTAGCAAACTTAAATCTTCAGAGCAATCTATATTACCAATTTCAACAATTACAGATGCAATACCTCCAAAGTTGCGAAGTACATTATTTGTTGCTGCTCGCTTGGGGTTCTTAAATAAAGTTCTAACTATTTGATTATTGATGATAAAATCTGCTAATGTACCTGATTGCTCTTTTAAAGAAAGTTGTTTTGCAGATGTTGGGATTACTTGCCCATTCTCTTTATTATCTTGTATATTTTTTACAGTAAAAGAACCACTAAAATACAAGATTAAAAGCCCATCTTTACAATCTTGTTCACTTGCTCCTCTTGCATCAATATGGATTGAAATAAACAAATCACAATTTTTCGCTTCTTTCAACCTCCATACATATTTAATGTCATTAACTACTTTGTCTTCTTTTCTCGTTATTATTACTTCATATCCTAAGTTTTCAAGTTCATTTTTTAGAGCTAAGGAAATAGGCAATACCAAATCTTTTTCGTAGTAAATTTCCCCGCCATAATTTCTAAAAGTACCTACATCTAAAGCTCTATCTCCTAATTCTTTTTCCAAAAGACATTTATCTCCATGTCCTGGGTCAATACAAATTACTTTGATTTCTTTTCTGAAAGTAATCGGTTTTTCTTCTTTATCTCTATTCCCCAGCAAAGCATCTTTGGGTTTCTCCAACAAATCTTTTTTGACTTGTTGGAGGGTGTTTTTAAAATCTAAAAGTCCCATCACTATACATTTTTAGGTGTGTTAAACATCTTTGCATACGCTTCTGCTTTGGCTA
>JANRLU010000004.1:0-2295 GCA_033762275.1 Thermonemataceae bacterium
CTATCTATTACCCATAAGTAGAAGGGTTAAATAAGAGCCAAATATCAACAAAAGACTGTAAGCGTTGCCAACCGCGCCAAATAACAGTGATGCCCGGCTCACCATCATGTTTTCTAGCCAAAAAGCCACCTAATTGAGCAATCCAAGTAACAGCTTGAGAAACAGTAGGAGGGTTTAGAGGCAAAGAAAGGGTATTGTTGATTTTGCAATAAAGAACTTGCCATTCAGCTTGAGTTAGAAAAGTGGTACAACTTGAGTCAGGATGCTGACGTTTAAGGTAGGTAAGCCAAAAAAGCCTCCAAGCAATAACACACATCAAAGCAAGATAACGTTTTAAGCGGTCAGCGGTTTCTAATAAACAATCTTCTACTCTACAGCCTGATTTAATAAGTTTATGATAGACTTCTATTTGCCACCTCAAACAATACCATTCTATTCGTTCTAAGGCTTGAGAAAAACTATTTACTGCAATATTGGTTAATAGCATCCATTCTAGGGCCAGCAATTCCCGGTGAGAAAATAAATGAGGTAAAAAAAGGGTTTAGAGAAAAAAAGGGAAAAGAGTTTTCACGGATGAAAAGAAGAAAGTAAACTAGAAAAATGAGACCACTAAAAAGTTTAACACTAGAAGCAATAGTAGAAATACTGACAGAAGAGTTTAAGAAGGTGCCAGACAAAAGAAGAGCCAAAAGCATAAGTTGGGAAATGCAAGCAGTGTTGATGGCAGGATTCGCAATGATGTTTTTTCAAAATGAAAGCCTATTAGAATTTCAAAAGAGGATGAAAAAAAACAAAGGGCGAAGTAATTTAGAAACAATACTAGGAGTAAAAGAAATCCCATCAGACACACAAATGAGAGAAATCTTGGATCAAGCAGCAACAGAGCCGTTAAGGAGGTTGATAGGAAAATTATTTGAGAAGATAAGGCAAGTAGGATGGGCCAAAAGATGGGTAAGTGAAATAGAAGGAAAAGACTATTATACAGTAGGAATGGATGGGAGCGAGTATTTTCATTCATTAAAAATAGAATGTGAAGGATGTTTGAAAAAAGAGTATGTAAAAGGAAAACCGCATTATTCGCATCAAATAATATCAGCAACATTAATAAAAAGCGGAACGCATCAAGTATTACCATTAGATGTAGAAGAAGTAAAAAATACATATGGAACAGAAAAACAAGATTGTGAGATAAATGCAGGCAAAAGGCTAATAGAAAGGATAAGAGCAGAACATAGGCAATTGAGTATATGTATAATAGGAGATGATATTTACTCACATGAGCCATTTATAGAAAAACTAAGAGAAAATAGGTGTGAATTTGTCTTAGTAGCCAAAGACACTTCACATCTTGAGTTAGCAGAGCAAATACAGCAACATCAGATGCAAGGATTAATTGAGCAAGGAAGTTGGACAACTCAAGTTGGTAAAAAGATTAGAAATTATGAGTATAGGATTCTAAATCAAGTTGATTTAACCAAAAGTAAAAAAGTAAAACTAAATTACTTTCAAGTTTGGGAACGCGACTCTTCTAATTCTTTACTCTATCATAATAGTTGGGTTACTGATTTTACTGTTACTAAAGATAATGTTTCTCATCTTTTTCAAATTGGTCGTAGTCGTTGGAAAATTGAGAATGAGCAATTTAATGTTCAAAAAAACCAAGGCTACCACATTACTCACAATTACGGTCATGGTCAGCATAATTTATCCATGATTTTTTATTTGTTGAATTTATTAGCCTTTATTTCTCACTTAATTTTGGAGATGGGTACTTCTCTTTATCATCAGGCTAGAGGTTCTCTTTCCAGACGTGCTTTTTGGGGTGATTTACGCACTCTTTTTGACCGCATTCTTTTTACTTCTTGGCACTCTTTACTTACTTTTTACATGGATGATTCTGTTAATTCTAGCCCTTGATTTTGTTATGCTCAGGCCGGGGCAACTCTGTAGCGGCTTTCTTTTAACCTTTTTAACTTTTCTATTTCTTTTTTCTTTTTATCAATTACTTAACTTTTTATCTGATTTTATGTGTCATCTTTTGGCTCATTACTATATTTTTGTCTTATAACTTTATTTGTCTTATTTTTCTGTTTTATCTTTTACTCACAGGGAATTGCTGACCCAAGTTTGATTCACACTCCTCATTTTGTTACTCCCTCAATTGGATAGCACCCGTTTTTTGGGTGATTCTTCTCATTTTGTCACTCCCTTTTATTGTCAATCTCTGTTTATTTCACAGCCTCTTACAAACTTTGATTCACACCCATCATTTTATAACTCCCTCAATTGGGTGAC
>JANRLU010000005.1:0-5529 GCA_033762275.1 Thermonemataceae bacterium
TTCGGGATTTTGGGCGGTATCTCTCAAAAACCTTTGAAGTTCGCCAATAATTTTTTTGAAATTTGTAACATAGTTTTTAAATTTAGAAGCTAAAACAATGCCAGCAAGTTAAGCATTTTTTTAACTTAATGGTAGTGAACAGCGGTTTGGCGTAATGGCGGTTTCAGTGCTTCGTTTGACAGTTTTGTGGTAAGTTCAAGTGCAGTTCTTCGATTGAACTTTTGTGCTAAAAATCCGCCACTACGCCAAGCCCGAAACCGTTGGCGGTAATGTTAAGACGAAACCAACCAACCATTTTCATTTGCATATTTCCGAGCTTTAGAAGCTGTACTAAACCACCCTTGAACAATATCTTCACCGTCTTGACAAGATTCCCAATGAAGATACCATTTCAACCCTTCCATATATTTCAATTTTAGAAGTGTTCCTTTAGGGGGATTGTCTAAACCAAAACGTTGACGATAAGAAACATTACCGCCAACACTGCATACCCTCAAGCTGGGGTTCTGTGCTTCGTTGGATAGTTCAGTAAATAAATTAAGCTGTGTCATTCTATTTAAATTTTGTGGTTAAAATCCCCGCCTGACGGGTATGCTTTGCCGTTGGCTGATATTTTAAAGAACAACAAGGAACAACTTAACTACCGAAATATGTCAATACAAAAAGGTGTTAATCAACACAACGAAAACAAGCACGACAACCAAGCCAAAAATTGGTTTCAAAAACTTGTGCAAGAAAAGCAGTACATAGGCGAACTCTACTCAATCAACTATGAAACTGCAAGGGTTATCATTCACGACTACCAAAAAAACAAAGTTGGCGGAGTACCAAGCCTTAGTTTTTTAATAGCCACAAGAGTAAATCCATATATTGATGAAACCGTTGATTTTCAGCGTGAAGACAGTTCGGTTATTTTGTTGCGTGTAATGGACGCTGCACAGCTTCCACAGGAGAAAGAGAACGAAAGAATTAGAACGGAAGTAGCCCAAAGGGTTAGCGGTGAGGCAGATAAACATTGGGACACAGACGGTGTAATGGACGCAAAAACCCGAAATTTATTGAGTTTCGCTGCGGTAGAGTGCCGAATTATCGGAACTTTTTATTTGGACTTGCAACACCAAGACCAAAACGATAGTGATTTAATCTTGAAATTTGGCTGCGATATTTCAAATTATTACCCTAATAAGGACTTAAAAGTCTATAAGCCCAATGCGGAGGCATTAGAGGCTATTGTAAATTATACAGATTTTGCCAATCAAAGTGATTTACGAAGTAAGGCGAGAGTACAGTTAGGAAATGTGCGTTATGCTTCTACAAACCGCAGATTTCAGCAAATTGATGATGTAAAAGTAAGTATTTACCCTTCTGATTTGCTTTCTCAAAAGTCGGCTGTTTTTGGTATGACAAGAACAGGCAAATCCAATACGACAAAAATTATTGCCAAGTCAATTTACGAACTACGTTATCCAACAAACGGAGATGATAAGCCTTTGAAAATAGGGCAAATTATTTTTGACCCCAACGGAGAATATGCCAACGAAAATGCACAAGATACAGACGGAAAAGGCAATGCAAATGCCTTGAAAAATGTCTATCAAGTTCGTAAAGAAGCAACAAAAGAAAATGAAGTTGTAACTTACGGTATCACCCCACACCCAAACGACCCCGATAGAAAATTGATGTTGCTGAATTTCTTTCTCAATGAAAATTTAGCAACAGGAAAAGAAATTATTGATAGTTTCTTTCAAGAGAAAGAGTCGAAATTTATAGAAAATTTTAAACAAATTGTTTTTGAGATACCAGATGAGCAAGATAAAAGTGCTTCTACAAGATTTAAAAGGCGAAAACTTGCCTACATATCTCTTTTAGCAAAAGCAGGCTTTGATATTCCAAAATTATCAAAAGATTTCTCGTATTCTACTGATGGATTATTTTCTTCTGAAATGCTTGATGGTCGTCCAAATGCCCGAGACGAAGAGTACAAATTTAACGGTATGCTAAACGTTGTCAGCGAACCAGAGAAAGCAGATACTTACAGAAAAGCCGCAGAGATTTTTAGAACTTCACAGCCAAGCCTTAATCAATTAGCAGATGCTTTTGTGGTTCTGAATGATTTTATGAAGACAACGGAATATAAAAAGTTTGAAAATTGGTATTCCGAAAAAAAATCTTCCACAGGAAGTAATTGGGCTGATGAAGATTTTAAAAAAATCCTATTAATGCTTGCTCAACCTAACGGTGCAAGGCAAATAGGCAAAGCAAGACCATTTCATACTTCATCAACAAATTCCGACTATGCCGAAGACATTTACAAAGATTTGGTAGCAGGTAAGTTGGTAATCATAGACCAATCAAGCGGAGAGCCTGAAATCAATAAATCGTCTGCGGAACGGATAATGTGGGTAATTTTTAGAAAAAATCAGGCACTTTTCAGAGAAGGAAAAACGAATATACCCGACATAATGGTTTATATTGAGGAGGCACACAACCTTTTGCCAAGCGGTAGTGATTTGGATACTTCTAATGTTTGGGTACGAACAGCCAAAGAAGGTGCAAAATACCGTATTGGTATGGTGTATTCTACCCAAGAGGTAAGCAGTGTGCAAAGAAATATTTTGAAAAATACAGCAAATTGGTTTATCGGGCATTTGAACAATACAGATGAAACCAAAGAACTTTGCAAGTATTACGATTTTATAGACTTTGAACAGTCTATCCGAAGAACACAAGATAAAGGCTTTTTGCGTGTGAAAACGTTAAGCAATTATTTTGTTATTCCTGTGCAAGTGAAAAAATTTGATGTAACTGATAAATCTTAAATCTATGCCATTCCAAGGTAATAACAGTTTTGAGTTGGCAAGTTACAAACCCTTGCAACGCATTTTAGACAGCGAAAAAGTCAATAACCTTGAAGGTCGTTTGAAAGTACGCAAACCAAACGAGGGCGAGGAGCAAGAAGAACTTGAACTTACTGACAAAGACAGCTTGCAACCAAGTGCTTGGCAACCAAGTATGGTTGTTGCTATTGACGGAAGTTATCAATCTGTACCTGTGAAAAATGGTTTTCCGAGTGCCGAATATGGTTATGTTACAGTGGCTTCTGTTTTGATTTTGTTAGATAAAATCCGAGAACTTGAAAAAGCAGAATTTATAAATCCTGTGGAATTTCGTAAAACCGAAGTAGCCGGAACAACCGAAAGTGTATATGCAGGTGCAAATATAATTGTTGATGAAGAAGAAAGTGCAAAAGCGTCAATGCGTAAAATGTTATTTGAGGAATTTTTAAATGAAGCCCCTTTTTACGACAAAGACGAACCTAAAAAAGAAACTTTACTTGCCACATACGAATATTTGCTAAAACTCAAAATTGCTAAAAGTGGAGAAAGTAAAGCACCTGAATGTCCCTATGACGACTGCGGTTTGGATGAACTTAATAATAAATTGAGTTATGATTTTGGCAAATATGAATGTAAGTGCCATTTAAAGAAAGTGCTTTACTCTACTGATGCCTTGCGTTTGCACGAACTACATAATCCTTCGGGCAGTTGCGGTGAAATGTACGGACAAATTATGTTCACTTTGGAAAGGCTTTGGCTTATCAACATTTTGCGAGCCTTTGAAAGAATGAATTTGTTACAATCTGTAAAACAAACCGCCTTTATTTTAGATGGTTCTTTGGCAGTTTATAGCACTTCATCTTGGCTTACCAAATCCATACAAGACGAGTTGTATAGACTAAACGAGGTGCAAAAGAAAATCACAGGACAAGACTTGATTATTTTAGGTATTGAAAAATCAGGTACTTTTGTCAATCATTTTGAAATGTTAGACACAGACGAAGAAGGTATTAGCGGAAAGTTCCCCAAACAAAATGCCTTACTTTTAACAGACGAGTATATCAAAAAAAATATCATTTTATCCGAAAGTCCTAAACCTTACGGACAAGACACCTACTTTGGTAGAAAGTTTTTATACAAAACAAGCAACGGTTACAGAGTTGTTTGTAACTTGGCAACTTTCAATGATTGCCAAAGGAAAACTGAAACAGCCTCCCCTAATCAATTCCCACGTTTGGCAGACGTAATGAGTTTGTTAGACCAAATTGTTTCTAATCGTTTCCAAAATTCGGTTTTACCGCTAATTTCTGCACACGCAGAGGCAGCCATACCTTTAAATTTAGGAAGGCGAATTTTTCAAGAAATTGCACGAGAAATTAGACAAAGAACTAACTAATTTATGCGAACATTAGCAGACATAGGGAATATCAAAGGAAATAGTACAGCCGAAACCCGTTGGGCAAAATTCGGACCCTACTATGCTATGTTTCCTATTGATTTTGCTTTCAAAGTCATCAACGAATATTCAAAAGCAGGTGATTATATTCTTGACCCATTTGCAGGTCGTTTTTCAAGTGTCTATGCAGGTGGCGTATTAGGCAGACACAGCATAGGCATAGAAATAAGCCCTATTGGTTGGCTTTATGGCAATACCAAACTAAATCCCGCACCCAAAGAAAATGTAAAAGACAGGTTATTAGATATTTACAACCAAAGAAACGATTTTGCGGAACAAGCCGAACAAATGAATGAGTTTTTTCAGTTGTGTTACTGCAATGAAGTGTTACGTTTTTTACTTTCGGCAAGAGAAAATTTGGATTGGCAAAACGACCAAACAGACGCAACTTTAATGGCTATTATTTTGGTGCATTTGCACGGAAAGATAGGCGAGGGTTTATCTAACCAAATGCGACAAACCAAAGCAATGGGTTACGGATATTCTATAAATTGGTGGAAAAACAACGGTTTTACTACACCGCCACAATACAACCCATTGGATTTTTTGATGAAAAAAATTGAGTGGCGTTATGCAAAAAATATTCCACAAATTGAAACAGAATGTAAGGCAGTTTTTGGTGATAGTACCCTTGAATTACAGGAAATCATAGAAATCTCAAAGAAGAATAAAATCAAATATTCTTTGCTATTTACTTCGCCCCCTTATTGTTCAGTAGTGGATTATCACGTAGAGCAGTGGTTAAGGCTTTGGTTACTCAAAGAAGGTACAGACAGACCACAAACTAATCAAGATAAATACAAAGGTCGTTTTAACTCAAAAGACGATTACAGAGAATTATTAGATAACGTTTTTGGTGCTTGTGCAGAAGTTATGGACAAGAAAAGTACAATCTTTGTAAGAACAGATGTAAGAGAATTTACCCAAAACTTAACAATAGAGATTTTACAGAAACACTTTCCAAAGCATAAAATGACAAAAGTAGAAAGTGAAGTCTTGACACGAAACCAAACCGAAATTTTTGGCAACAAGTCCAAGAAAAAAGAAGTTGATTTGCTATTGACAAGGTAGTGCGAAAAGAAAAAAAACATCAGCCAACATTGCATCAAACCCATTAAGTTAAGCTAAAAATGTAGCACGGACTTTGCTCAGAGCTTGCTTTTTTGCTAAAGAAAGTATTGGAAAGGGCATAGTTCTTCCAATTGTTTTTTTCACCAATAAAAAATACATTTGCCT
>JANRLU010000006.1:0-2688 GCA_033762275.1 Thermonemataceae bacterium
TTCGGGATTTTGGGCGGTATCTCTCAAAAACCTTTGAAGTTCGCCAATAATTTTTTTGAAATTTGTAACATAGTTTTTAAATTTAGAAGCTAAAACAATGCCAGCAAGTTAAGCATTTTTTTAACTTAATGGTAGTGAACACGGGTTTTGCGTCAGGCGGGTTGACGTGCAAACTTAGAGCTTTGTGCTTCTATTCAAGTTCAGTGCAGGTTGACAGTTTTGTACTACGAAACCCGCCCGAACGCAAAGCCCGAAACCGTTGGGCAGAAATGCCTCGCTTCGCTCGGCACTTCTGCCCAATGTTGCGGGGATTACATCCCTTGTTAGGCTCGTGCCTTCGCTTCGCTTCGGACACTTCGCCCAACAAGGCATTTACGAAATTACAAAAAAATCTTTCGCTTCGCTCTGATTTTTTGTAAATTCGCAAATCCCCGCAACATTAGCAGCAACCTTCGGACAACTCACACCGACAACAAAAAAATGAAAGATAACTTTTCAACACAATCTGACAAATACGCAAAATTTAGACCGACATATCCGTCTGACTTATTTGCATTTCTAAATGAAAACGTTCAAGACAAACTTAACGCTTGGGACTGCGGTACGGGAAACGGACAAGTTGCTTTTGAATTAGCGAAAACTTTTGACAATGTTTTTGCGACAGATATCAGCCAGCAACAAATTAACAACGCATTGCAAGCCGACAACATTTCTTATTCGGTACAACCAGCTGAAAAGACAAATTTCGAAAATGGACTGTTTGACTTGATTGTTGTTGCCCAAGCAATTCATTGGTTTGACTTTGACAAGTTTTATGCAGAAGTGAGACGAACAGCAAAAGACAATGCTTTGCTATGTGTTGTTGGTTACGGAAAATTAGAAATTAACGGACAAATTGACTATTTAATTTCAGATTTTTACGAAAACGTTATTGGCAGATATTGGGACAAAGAACGAAAATACATTGACGAGAATTACAAGATAATTCCATTTCCGTTTGACGAAATTCAAAAGCCAAATTTAGCAATCACACAATATTGGACATTAGAACATTTAATTGGCTATTTGAACACTTGGTCAGCCGTAAAACATTTTATCAAAGAAAACGACTTTAACCCAGTTGACAAATTGAAAACAGAAATTGAAAAGTATTGGGACAACGAACAAATTAAAAAAGTTAGTTTTCCATTACTTTTGCGAATTGGACGAATAATAAAATGAAAATAAAAAGGTGTGCTGCTAACAGCCGTTTTGCAAAAGTATAAATACATAAAGGGAATTGAGGCGATTTTTTCTTCTGAGTTAGGCGTCATTGAATGTGAAATACAATCTGACGATGCACTAAGAGGACCAAGTTTCATATTTAGACGCCTTTCAAAGTTTTTCAAACCTAAGCAAGTAAAAGTAGCAGAGGTAGAGGAAAACGAAGAGGAAGAAGAGATTGTTTCATTTGCTTTTCCATCACCATCTCAAAATGTTCAAATTCAGATTGGACAATCATCAACTGAATTTTCATTTTTATCGGGTAACAAGACGGAATCTTTTTTCCTAAGACGAAACTTGCGTTCATACTCAACAATCCGAATAGTAGGACTAAAGTTTGAAACTCATAATGAAGCAAAAGACCTAATCGCATCTATTGCAAATTCTATTTTCTTCCAAATAGATTTAATAACAAACATTCCAGTTCACTTAGCGTTAGACAGGGACTTACAAAGAGAAATAAGATTGAGAAGAAAGGCGGCAAGAGATGATATAAATTTCACAGCACCTAAATTTCAGTATGACTTTGAAGCAATTTCACTCTTTTGGTATGCAAGGACAGCAGCGAATATGCCTCTTTCTCAATTTCAAGCTTTCTACCAAGTATTGGAGTTTTATTTTCCTCAATACTCATCAAAAGAAGCACAGGAGAGAATTAAAAATTTACTAAAAGACCCGACCTTTGATAGAAACAGCGACAAAAATGTTTCAAGGATATTAGAGATTGTAAAAGTATCAGCAAAAGGAAAAGCAATTGGAGATGAAAGGAGTCAATTAAGAGCAACAATTCAATCTTGTGTTGACTTGGCGGACTTAAATCTATTTTTTAACGAAGTTGAAGAACGCAAAGATTTTTTTGATGACCAAAAGAAAAGCAAATCTCTTGTTACACAGAAAATTTCATTTAACAGAAAAGATCATGATATTAGATTTGATGTTGCAAATAGAATTTATGATTTGAGATGTAGAATTGTTCACACCAAGGACGATGCAGATACTGAACTATTATTCCCATTCTCGCTTGACATTGCACATTTAAAATATGACATTGACTTAGTAGAGTTTATAGCCAGAAAAGTTTTAATCGCAAGTTGCAAACCACTAGACATAAAAGTATAACGGCAGGTAACACGGGTAGCTGTTGCACAACCCCAAATTTTACAAAAAAATTTCAAAAAACACAAAAATTCTACCTTGTTTAAGCACTTCTAAGTGAGGTTTGTTTTTTAGTTATGCTTCAAAATTCTAAAATTTTGGTTGCTTAAATTTGAGATAATGAAGTATTGATAGACCGTTTTTTCAAAAACAAAACACTTCCCTTGTTTTAGGGAAATAACTTGGGCTAAAACACTTGGTTTTTTCACCACAAAACGCAAATACTTCTTCAAGTTGTAGGTTAAACTTGCCATAAGCACATGTTTGTTG
>JANRLU010000007.1:0-4068 GCA_033762275.1 Thermonemataceae bacterium
TTATGAGGCATTTCAGAAAAACTTAGAGAAGCAGTACCAAGCCTACTATGACCTCAAATATAGTTCAGCAACGGTTTCTTTACCACAAATACAAAATCAATTAGATGAAAAAACAGCAATGCTTAGTTATGTGATTGGTGAGCAACATTTTTATATTTTTACAATCACAAAAAACTCTATTTTTCTGGAAAGTAGAGTAAAAAACCGTGATTTTGAGGATAATATCACTTTTCTTATCAATGCTATACGCTTTAGCTCCTACAAACCATTCAGCAAAATGGCGTACCAGTTGTATCAAGAGTTGTTTCCTACTAAAAATTTGGCTCAGATAAAAAATCTGGTGATTATCCAAGATGGTAAGCTAAGTGTATTACCAATGGAAGTATTACTCAGTAAAAGAATCAGCAAAAAAGATGATGGCAAAGATTTCTCAAAATTACCTTATTTGATTTTGGAAAAATCCTTTGGTTATGCTTATTCAGCTACTTTATGGTATCAAAATATTGGCAGAAACAAACAAAGTGAGCAAGGTGTTGCCCTGATAGCTCCCGTAAATTTTACGGGTAATATCTCACAACTACCAGCTACAGAGCAAGAGGTGAGTGAAATTGCGATGATTTGTCGCCAGAGAAAGTTTAAGGTAAATACTTTATTGAAAGAAGACGCTCAGGAGGCTATGCTGAAAAAATTGAACCTAAAAGATTTTTCGGTATTACATTTTGCCACGCACGGATTGGTAGATGAGGAAAATCCCGAACTTTCACAAGTATTTTTGGGAGCAAACGAACAAGAAGACGGCAATCTTTTTGCAGGTGAAATATTTAATTTGCGTTTAAATGCCGATTTGGTTACACTTTCGGCTTGTGAGGTGGGTTTGGGCAAACTCACTAAGGGAGAGGGGCTTATAGGTTTGAGTAGGGCTTTTTTGTATGCAGGAGCTAAAAATTTAGTAGTCTCTTTATGGAAAGTTTCAGATGAATCCACAGCAAGACTGATGATTTATTTTTATGCTAATCAGTTTGAAAACCTCAACAAAACGTACGCACAAGCAATGCGTGAGGCAAAACTGAGTTTGCTGAAGGACGCTAACTATGCAAAACCATACTATTGGGCGGCTTTTGTGGTCTTGGGTAAGTAATATTTTTCTTGAAAAATTACTTCTTTACTATCTTTTCATAAAAAGTACCTTTATCCGTTTTAAGCATCAACAGATATAATCCTTTAGGTTTTTCATAAAAGTGAATCTTTTTGCAATTTTTTTGCTGAAAAACTATAGAGCCAGTAGAATTGAATACATAGGTTTCATTATTGGTATAGTTTTTATTTATAAAAATATATTCAGTAGTTGGGTTAGGAAAACAAATAGGACTTGTATCTATAGAAAATTCGAGAGCAGTGGGTATGGGTGGAGAGCAGTCATCTTTTATGGTAGAAACTTTCACAGGAGTTCCATCGCTCCAATGTCCCATATAGGTAATTAGAGTATCTCTTCCGAAGCAATATTCGCAATTTTCGTTTTTGAAGGTACAATCAAATAAAGCGACACTTAATTTCCACATTCCGTAATAGTCAAGAGCATTAAGTTTTGTGTTATCATTGGGGTCATTACCTGAGCCAGCAAAATCATGGTTGGAAACTAAATCTGGGTTGCCATAGTAGTCTGAATTTATCTGTATGAAGCGTTTGTTGGGGCAAGGAATATGATGAAGGCTATCAAAAGCTTCTTGACTTTCATTAAAATTGAGTTCATTTTCTTCTCCATTGACTATAATTACCTTTGTTGAATCTATAATTCCCGTGAGGTCTTGTCCAGCTGAGGGAACGACCGCACATAGAGCATCAAAAGATGGTAGATTTAGAGTTTGATGATACGCTGCTGCATTTAGAGTCATTCCGCCACCTCTTGATATACCCACTGCCCCAAGCATAACTTTACCTTGATTATTTTTTTTCGGTCTAACTCTACCATTACCATTTTGCAGTGTATTTAAAGCTAAATTTACTACATTTGCTCCATTAGTAAGTTGTTCTTCAAAAGGTAAGGTTACACCACCATATTGATAAAGTGGGAATATAACGGTATAACCTTTTCTGCAGATATGCTCTAAAGTGAGGGCATTACCAGAGGGAACATTATCAATATTACTTTGTTGATTAGTTCCATGCCAATAGACAATCACAAAAGCACTATCAGGTTTAGGTTCGGCAGGCTCTACAAGCCAATAGCAATCATAAATATCTGTACCAAATTTGGTAAATGTGTAACTATTATGTAGGTAATTATTTCCTCCCGGTCCTTGTGTAGGCTGTTCAGGTGCGTTCTGAGCTGATGTATTAAAATAAATACAAAATATTATAATTATGCGTGTGATTTTTTTCATATATTTTTATTTAAAAAAAGAGTAAAAATTATTTTTAAGTATTCTCAGAAAGTTAGATGCTAACAGCAAGCAATGGTTTATTTTACTAAGCAAAAAAATAACAATAAAAAATTTTGCGAAATAAAATTTTGCTTGTATCTTGCCTCTTAGAGATTTGAAATACCTTGCTTCTTAGCGATAAGATGAATGATGTTTCGTCATTCTTGAAAATTTGTAACAAATACTTCACTACATACTATCTTTATGGTGACTACACCACCCTATCGGGTGTTTGCTGTGTTACCACCAAGTGCTTAAACTCCCTATAGGGTAGTGTAGTCTTGGAGTTGATAGATGTAGTTCAGAGAAAATACGAAGTTATTTCAATACTCCTTCTTCCAATCCTACAAAATGAAATCAGTATTGTTTTGTAGGATTGTTTTTTAGTGTATAAAAGTAGTCAATATTTATGTCCGAACATCTTACACGCCAACAACTCTACGACCGTATCCGCGAAACCTCCAAAGATGCTTATATTCTTGAAGAAATGAAACGTTTGGGTTTTTGGGAAAACTCTACGCAGCCCACTCTCTCCGAAACTCTTATACAAAAAGAAGCTACTCTTCAGAAAGAACTCAATGAATTGTTGGATAAACAACGCCAATACAACAGTAAAGAGCAACTGCTGCGTGATATGCGTAAACAAAAGCTCAAGCAATCTAAGGAAAAACAGGCAGAAACCAAAAAAAGAAATGAGGAAAAAAGACAACTCAAAGCTCAGAAATGGATAGAATCCAAACAAAAAGATATTATTTATTTGGGAGAAAAAGTATCAGCAGGTTTGCATGAGAAAATAGCCCAAGAAGGTCTTTTAGAAAAATACCAATTACCTCATTTTATTTCGGTTTTGGCTCTTGCCGAAGCCATGCAAATTACCTTACCTCAGTTGAGGTTTTTAGCGTTCCATAGGGCTGTTTCCAAAACAAGTCATTATCATTTTTATACTGTGCCCAAAAAATCAGGAGGGAAACGGCTAATTTCAGCCCCTAAACCTTTGTTAAAAAAATGCCAACGCTGGATTTTAGAGTCTATTTTGTATAAAATTACGCCAAATGAGTGTGTGCACGGCTTTGTTCCGAAAAAATCTATTGTTAGTAATGCAAAACCACATCTTCAGAAAGCTATAGTCATCAATTTAGATTTAAAGGATTTTTTTCCTTCCATTTCTTATAAAAGGGTAAAGGGGCTGTTTGAGAATTTGGGTTATAGCGAGCAGATTGCTACTATTTTAGCTCTACTTTCTACCCATTACGAGGTGGAAAAAGTCAATGTAGATGGAGAAATGTACTATGTACAGAAAGGTGAGAGAGTTTTACCACAAGGTTCGCCCGCCAGTCCTGCTATTACAACGCTTATCGCTTACAAGATGGATAAAAGATTGGGTGGTTTGGCTAAAAAATTAGGTTTTACTTATACACGTTATGCTGATGACCTTACTTTTTCTACGGAAGCAAGTAATGAAGGTAATGTAGCTGCCTTACTGCATTTTACCAAACAAGTTGTAGAAGAGGAAGGCTTCGTGATACACCCCAACAAAACGCATATTATGCGTGCAGGTTCTCAAAAGAAAGTAACAGGTATAGTAGTGAATGATAAATTGGGGGTGGATAGAACACTTTTACATAAATTTAGGGCTTTTTTGCATCAG
>JANRLU010000008.1:0-4875 GCA_033762275.1 Thermonemataceae bacterium
ACACAAATCTATGAAGGTACCTCAGAGATACAAAAAATCGTGATAGCCCGCTCAATCTTGAAATAATACTATATAAAACATATTTAGTTATTAAAATCAGCATAGCATATAAAAAATATCTATGCTGATTTGCTTTTTTAACTTGATTTTTTTTATATTTGAGCCATAAAAATATAACAAAAACAAGTTCTCTACCAAAAAATACTATGCAAGACTATAGTTCTATTATAGATTCCCTGAACGTTCGCTTTCTCAAAGCTCGTAATTTCAAATTGATGAGTCCATTTTCTGTAAGAAATTTCTATGACATAGATAACACCTTACTTCTCTTACACGATGGCGATATTAGAATAAAAATGCCTGAGCAAGAAATAAAAGCCAACGCAGGAGATATTCTTTTTGTTCCTTCAGGCAAACAAACTCATATTATTTATGGTGATGGGGAAGCTCATATTCTTAATAATGAGCAGTTTGTAACCAGTAAAGATAAGTATTTTCAGCTAAATACACAAGCCAGATTGGTAGGCAACGTAAAAAACTCTTTTAGTTATATTACTTTCAATGCCAAGCTCTTTGATTCTGTAAACTTTTTTACCAGCCTCAACATACCCGCTTTTGTTATCAAACAAAATCCTATTATTTCACATCTCATCATAGATGTTGTATTGGAAAGTTTAGACCATAAATACGGGAAAGAGCGTATTCAGCGAAATAAAACTGAGCTTATCGTAATAGAAATAATGCGATATATTATTGAGCATAATTTGTTCGTGGAGCAATTAGCTACTAATAGCACCTATTTCAAAGACCCTCGACTTTTAGAAATTTTCGCTTATATCAAAAAATATCTCAATGGAGACCTCTCCAATAAGGTACTTGCTAGTGTTGCTGATGTTTCAGAAGATTACGTAGGGCAATATTTTAAATCTCTCACAGGAATCAATCCGCAAGATTATATAGAGTATCAACGTATGGAAAAAGCTGTTGAAATGCTTAAATCTTCCAAGAAAAGCATCAGAGAAATAGGACAAGAGGTAGGCTATAAGGATACAGCCTATTTCTGTCGCCGATTCAAAATGATGTTTGGTATTCCTGCGGGGAAAATGCGAAAAAGAGAAGTAAATGCAGAAGAAAATGACCTTTAATGAGGTTTTTTCGGCTCTTTTACCCTTTTCAAACCATTGATAGCCAGAGGTATCCAACCCAAAATAGGAATGTAATAAGCCAATACTTTTGGATTTTTGAATATAATACGCAAACAAGATCCCCAGCCCAATTTGAGAGGTGTGCTAAGGTCTTGTTTCTTAATGCGTAATCTCTCAAACTCAGCAAATAAAAGTGGCCAGCCAAAAGGTAAGGTATAGGGAAAGTATTTGAAATTTTGGAGCTGTTCTTTAAAAAATTCTCTCCATTGATAAGGTTTTTTACCATATTTTTGCTCTGCTTCGCTCAGTTCCTTTTGCATTTGTTCGTGTATTTTATCTGCCACAGCCCTGAAATCATCATAATCCATTGCTTCAAAAGATTTATCAGTCATTTCATAAGGTTTTATACGCTTTCCCAAAACAAAAATAAGTTTGGCAGGAAAACCCATATAGAAAATCCAAGGAAATAAAATAATCCAAGGTGTAATGAATCCTAAGGGCAGAAATGGTATGCCCAAAAAATTGACAATTTTGTTAAGAACTTTTGAACTATAGGTATAAGGATTTATATACTCGCCATTGATAACTGCAAAAGGAATAATATCTGTCTGATATTTGATACTCATTCTGACCATAGAGGTAGAAAGCTTTTGTAACTGGTATTTCCTGTTAAATCCTTTACCTATGCCTGGCACTCCTTCGGGATAAATCATCACGTTGAAGTCATTTTGTTGCATAACAGTCTCAAAATTGAGGGTAGTGGCATCTACTCCTCCACCTACTTTCTTCCAAAAATGTGGAATCTGATAAGGGTTCATTAAGTTAGAGGCTGATAACATTGGAGCTGTCAGAGCCCTAATCGCATTTTTATCATAATTTGTAAGTGTGTGAATACGATTAACAAAAATCATGGCGTCCCAAGGAAAAGCCATTCCTGAGTGGTTACTTGCAAAAATAAGCGGGCGTTCAGGATTATTACGTTGAGGGTACTCTTGCTCTTCAAAACCTATCAATACAGAGCGAAAATATGTTTTATCTAATAAACTGATTACATCTCTTGATATAGCCTTTCCCAATTCCATATCAAAAAGATGGTCTAAAACATACATATTATTCTTTATTTCTTCGTTTGTCATATTATCATTTCATTTTACATAAGCATAAAGCTAAAAAACAAAAAACTTTCCAGATTAGAAAGTTTTTTTATAGTAATTTTAATATTCATTGCGAGCTAATTAAATTCCTCTCTCACTAAGCAAATATAATACTGCCATACGCAAGGCTACACCGTTTTCCACTTGGTCTAAAATAATTGCCTGTTTGGAGTCGGCTATGTCGCTACTTAACTCCACCCCTCTGTTGATAGGACCTGGATGCATTATAATAATCTCTTTATCAAGTTTTTGTATTCTTTCTTTATTGATACCAAAATACAAAGAATATTCTCTAAGTGAGGGGAAATATTGGATTTGTTGGCGTTCCAGTTGTATCCGAAGCACATTAGCCACATCACACCACTCTAAAGCTCTTTGTACGTCTGTTTCTACCCTTACTCCCAAACTTTCTATGTACTTAGGGATAAGCGTGATAGGACCACACACACAGACCTCTGCTCCCAACTTTTTCAAACAAAAAATATTAGACAAAGCCACTCTTGAGTGTAAAATATCACCAATGATGGCTATTTTTTTACCTGCTACTTCTCCCAACTTTTCTTTTATAGAGAAAGCATCTAAGAGGGCTTGCGTAGGGTGTTCGTGAGTACCATCACCAGCATTTACAATCTGAGCTTTTACTTTTTTTGCTAAAAAATGAGGAGAGCCCACGCTACTATGACGCATCACTATCATATCCACCTTCATAGCCAAAATATTATTAACTGTGTCAATGAGTGTTTCACCTTTTTTCACGGAGCTACTCGCTGATGAAAAATTGATAATATCAGCTGAAAGTCTTTTTTCTGCCAATTCAAAGGAGAGACGCGTACGAGTAGAGTTTTCAAAGAACACATTGGCGATAGTTACATCACGCAAAGATGGTACTTTTTTTATGGGACGATTGATAACTTCCTTAAAATTTTGGGCTGTTTCTAAAATTAGCTCAATATCATTTTTGTTGATATTTTTAATACCCAAAAGGTGAGGCGTAGAAAGCATTTTTACAAAATTTTAGAGCAAAAATACTTTTTTTTCAAGGAAATAAAATATTTTAGAGCAAAAATATTCTTTTACTGAAATAATGGGTATAAACGAGTACTTTTACGCTGAAGAAGTTGATAAAAACCAACTTGATGAATTACTTAACCAAGCTTGGCGACATTTTGGCCATTATTTTTTTCGTTATAGTAGCTCAGATGACGGAGAAAAAGAACAAACTGTTGTACCACTTCGTATAGAATTAGCTCGTTTTCAGCTATCTAAAAGTCAAAGAAAGATTTTAAAGAAAAATGCCGATTTCGATACGTATTTCCGTCCTGCTTTTATTGATGAAGAAAAGGAAGACTTGTTCTTTTTCCATAAACAGAAATTTTCAGAAAATAGACCTGCCAATATCTATAATTTTCTCTCCGAAAACCCTGCCAAAAAGCCTACACAAGTATACGAAGTAGCTGTATACAACAAAAAAAATGAGTTGGTTGCCGTTAGTTTTGTAGATATATCAAGTAATTGTTTTTCAAGTATATATGCAATGTATCTCATACGCGAGAGCTACGCTAAATACAGTTTAGGGATTTTCACCTTGCTCAAAGAAATTGAATTTGCCAAAGAAATGCAGAAAGATTATCTGCATTTAGGTTATGCTTATAGTGAAGCCTCTTTTTACGACTACAAAAAGGGATTTTCAGCCCTACAAGCCTACGATTGGGAGGAAGGCATTTGGAAAAATTTTAAAGAAAATCCTTAGTTTTTCTTTCTTTCTTCTGGTTTTAAATTATTTTCCAGCATTTTGGCTATAAACTCACTTGATTTCTCCTTATTAAAGTAAATTTTAACCTTTTCTTTAGTAGGAGTTTCCAGCTCAAATATATCACAACACTTTGTAGTTTCTCTATTCAAAAAACCAAACTTTATCATTTTGAGTATCATATACTCATCTTCTATATTGATGACTACCATCGCTTTTTCTTCAGATTTTCCATCTCCACTTGTTAAAATGGCATTAAGCAAGGCTCTGGTCTGCTGCGAAGATATTTGAAGTTGTTTTTCATCTTTCTCAAAAAATGCCAATAAGCCTTTAGAATAGCATAAGTTGATATTTACAGGATTATCTTTTTCTAACTCTTTAATTATTTTTTTAGCCTCTTCTAATTTGTTTTGCTCCACCAAACTTCGTAGGTAAGTAGACCTATTATCCATTGGGTTGTACATCTTGGAATGTGTATAACCATAATAAAGATGCTTATACTCCTCTCTATTTAGCGTTGTATCAAGATTTTGGTACCTTTTAAGCAATTTCGGATAGTAATAGTTACTTTTAGGGTTCTCTGTTTGGGCGTAAATAGCATCAAAATCTATCTGAGAACATTTTTGAGCATTTACCATTCTATATGCTAACAAAATAAGTATAATAGCTAAAATATAAGTTTTCATATTCTGTAAATTTACAATAATCCACAAACCTACTATATTCTGCTGAAACTGCAAAGGATTGGACATAAAAAAAGCTCTTAGTAGAACACTAAGAGCTTTCAATAACAATCGGGCGGCAATCTACTCTCCCACCTGTTACG
>JANRLU010000009.1:0-10474 GCA_033762275.1 Thermonemataceae bacterium
ATTATCAAATTAGATAATTTTATTAAAGATATTATAGAGTATTCGCGTAATGCCCGCACTGAACTTTCTTACGAATCTCTCCATATAGAATCTTTTATAGAAGATATATACAAGAACTTGGATTATTTGGATAATGCTCACAAAATTGATAGGCAAGTGGAAATACAAGAAGAAGTTTGCTTTATTACAGATACCAAAAGACTTTCTGTAATTTTTAATAACCTCATTTCCAATGCTATCAACTATCACAACTTCCAGCAAGAGCATCCTTGGATTAAGATACATTTTCTTGTGCAAGCCAAAGAAGCCCTCATATCCATTAGTGATAATGGACTTGGTATAGCCGAAGAACATATCCACAAGATATTCAATATGTTCTATCGTGCCTCTTATGATAGCAAGGGTTCAGGATTGGGGCTGTATATTGTGAAAGAAGCTGTAAGCAAATTAGGTGGAACAATTGCAGTAGCATCTCAAAAAAATAATGGCACTATTTTTACTATCAAAATTCCTAACCATACTTTTGAGGGCATACAAGACCAAGACCACCACAATAACCTCAAAGAAAATGTATACTTGGAAAGTTGATAGTTATTTTGAAAAAAAGCTCCTTATTTGGGCTGATAAATTTTCTTATGTAACTTTTCTCAATCCTAATGGTTGGCAAAATTCTTACCCACAAGGGGCTTTCCCTAAAATGCTTGCTGTAGCTAATGAAGCCCTTCAACAAAGTTTTTTAGCTGAAAATCTGCCCCAGCATAGCTGGCTATTTGGCTACTTAGGCTACGACCTCAAAAACCAGATAGAACAATTAGAAAGCAATAACCCCAACCCACAAGAGCAACCCGAAAGTGTATGCTTCCAACCGCTACATCTTTTTATTTGGCAAGATGAAAATAATATACTTATTGAAAGCCCCTTGCCTTCTGAAAAACTTTGGCAAGATATACATAGCAATGAAGCCTATTTGATGAAAAATCAAAAAATTAAAATATCAGAACGTACTGATTTTGAGTTGTATAAAAAAAATGTAGAAAGCATCAAGACGTATATCAAAGAGGGCGACGTATATGAACTTAACTACTGCATAGAATTTTATGCTGAAAACATATCTATAGAGCCTATTTTCACATATTTGGCTCTCAACGAAAGAACTAAAATGCCCTTCTCTAGCTTTCTCAAAGCCCAAGAGCATTATGTTTTGTGTGCTTCGCCAGAGCGTTTTTTAAAAAAGTCAGGTAAAAAAGTTGTTTCGCAACCTATTAAAGGTACTATCAGAAGAGGTAAAACCTTTGAAGAAGATGAAAATTTAAAATATATTTTGAAAAATAGCCCTAAAGAGATTGCCGAAAATATGATGATTGTGGATTTGGTACGTAACGATTTGGCTCGCAGTGCAGAAATTGGCTCTGTACAGGTGAGTGAGCTATTCGGGATTTATAGTTTTGAAAAGCTACACCAGATGATTTCTACCGTTGAAGCCACTATTTCTTCGGATACAAGCCCGCAAAAAGTTATTCATCATGCTTTCCCGATGGGTTCAATGACGGGAGCCCCTAAGATAAGAGCCATGCAACTCATAGAGCAACACGAAAATAGCAAAAGGGGCATTTATTCGGGAGCTATTGGTTTTTTTAGTCCCACTGGTGATTTTGACTTCAATGTGGTTATTCGGAGTATTTTTTACAATGCCTATAAAAATTATCTTTCTTTTTGGGTGGGAAGTGCTATTACCTATGATGCAGATGCTTCGCAAGAGTACCAAGAGTGTCTTCTCAAAGCAAGTGCTATCCGAGATATTTTAGAAAATCCACAAAATATTTTTTTATAGATTTATCTTGAAACAAAAGCCTATTGGAACTTGTTTTAAAAGAAATTCAAATATTTTTTTAATTCATTTGCTTTTTGGCAAAATTTTTGTGATTTTCGTAAAAAAGTAGTTTTATGCTTGGGGCTATAGTTTATTTATTGTTTTTTTCGGTTATCCTTGGCATAGCCGCATTAGTGATGCTCAAAACTCTGAGGCAAAATCAGTTTCCACCAGATTCTGATGACGACGGAGGTATCGGGGGAGGAGGCGACTTCCCCATTATAGATTTGCCTCCTGGTGGAAAAATAGAAGATATTTTGGTGGATAGATGGCACGGAGATGCCGTTGGCAGCAGTAAAGTAGTGCAATTATAATGCTAATTTTAGACTCCTGCTTTGATGGCATCTAATGCTATTCGCTGTAAAATACTCTTTTTACTCTCTCACTCACGCTTGTAAGAATCTCGTAAGGAATGGTTGCTATGGAGTTAGCCAAGTCTTTTATAGTCAGGTTTTCATCAAAAATAATAACCTCATCACCCACCTGAGCCTCTGGTACTTTCGTCAAATCAATCATAGACATATCCATACACACATTGCCAATAGTCGGAACAATTTTACCCCTTACTTTTACTTTTCCTACCCCCTTACTAAAGGCTCTACTAAAGCCATCTGCGTAACCAATGGCTATCACTCCAATCCTGCTATTTTTCTTAACTTCTCCTTTTCTGCCATATCCCACTGTATCACCTGCTTTGAGAGGGCGTATTTGGGAAATAACTGTTTTCAGGCGACTAATGGGTTGTAAGGCATTATCATATTTCCCTGAAGCCTCCACACCATACAAACCTATTCCCAAACGAACCATATCCATTTGGTATTCAGGAAAACGCACAATTCCAGAAGAATTAAGAATATGACAAGCAAAATTGTAAGCAATAGATTTTCGTAGCTTTTTAGTAATTTTCCCAAATTTTTTAATTTGCTCCAAAGAGTACTCATCATGTTGCTCTTCATCTGCAGCCGCCAAATGACTCATTACAGAGGCTATTTGCAAAAAATTATGCTGTTGTAGCATTGCTAACAAAGGACTAAGCTCTCGTTCCTCAAAACCCAAACGCCTCATTCCTGTATCAAACTCCAAATGAATTTTAAGTTGAGGTAAATCTTCTTTTTGGCAAAAACTAATGATTTCTTGTAAAAGTTCAAAACTGTAAATAGCAGGCTCTAAGTGATAGGTCGCCAATAGCGAAAAACTTTCCACTGAAGGATTCATCACCATTATAGGTAAATGAATACCATTTTTTCTAAGCTCTACCCCCTCATCAGCATAAGCCACCGCCAAGTAATTTACTCTGTGAAACTGCAACAAATTAGCGATTTCTACGCTTCCACTACCATAAGCAAAGGCTTTTACCATTGCCATTATTTTGGTACTTGGCTTGAGCACAGCCCTATAAAAATTAAGGTTATGTACCAAAGCATCAAGATTTATCTCCAAAACAGTTCTGTGAGCTTTATACTCTAATTGTTGTATGATTCGCTCAAAAGCAAATTTTCTTGCTCCTTTCACCAAAATCACACAATTTTTTAGTTGCTCAAAATAACCTTTTTCCAAAAATTCTTGCGTAGAAGCATAAAAAGCAGATAACGGAATATCTTTGAATAAATCTTTGTGGCTTTTTATCTTTTCACCAATTCCTATCAAAAAACCTATTTTTTTAGCTGAAAGCAACTCTGCTACCTGTGAGTAAAGTTTTTTACCACTCAAATCGCTTTCCAAAATATCAGAAAGGATAAGTACTTTGGCGGCTTTTTGGTCTTGATTTGCCAGAAAATCTAAGGCAATTTGCAAACCCGCCAAGTCATTATTGTACGAATCATCAATCAGATAAGTCTGATGAAGCCCTTGTTTCAGCTCCAATCGCATAGAAACAGGTTTCAAATCCTGACTTCTTCTATTGAGTTCGGCATTAGAAATATCAAATTCTTTGTATAAAACAGCCATACAAAGAGCCAGATTATACAAATATGCTTCATCTTGGAAATGTAATAAATCTGGATTGAGCCGAACTGAAATTTGCTTATCTCTGCAAGAAACTGCTAAGGCTTTTTGAGCTTGCGAATTATTATAACTCCAAGAAATTATTTCTACTTCTGGGTATTTTTTGGAGAATTTTTCAAGATTTTTTGTAAATTCTACAGATAAACTTTCTGGAATATAGACTCTCTGGCAATCTTTAAAAAGTACAATTTTTTCTTCAAATTTTTCTTGTCTCCCCTCAAATCCCTCATCGTGAGCGGTACCCAAATTGGTCAGAATACCTATGTTAGGCAAAAGAATTTCTTGCAGATTTTTCATTTCACCTTTTTGCGAAACCCCTGCTTCAAAGATTCCTACTTGGTGGTCAGAGCGAATTTGCCAAACTGATAAAGGCACACCTATCTGCGAGTTATAGCTTTTAGGGCTTCTGATAACGTTGAAATCATCGCTGAGCAGTTGTGCAAGCCACTCTTTGACAATTGTTTTTCCGTTGCTGCCTGTAACGGCAATCAGTGGTAAGTCAAATTTTCTTCGGTGAGTTGCTGCTATCTTTTGTAAAGCCTTGATGCTATTCTTCACCAACACAAAATTTATTTCATCTTTGTACTCATTTACTTCTTTTTCGCTCTCCACGATAAAATTTCGAACTCCTTTTTCGTAAAGTTCTTTGATAAATTTGTGCCCATCATGATTTTTACCTTTGATGGCTACAAAAAGTGTAGTTTCTGGCAAAAAAAGTTTGCGGCTATCTACCACCAACTGTTCTATAATATTTTTGGAGGAAGTTTGCCAAGCTGTAGCGAGTAAAATATTGTGTAAATCAGTAAATAGCATCATAAAATATTTGATAATCTCATACAAAACTACACTTTTTATAGAGATTTCTGTATTTTTGTATAAAAAAACAATGAGATGTGATAAAATCTGTATTTCGGCTATGAAATATAGTTTGACCTGACAATCAAATACCCAGAATGCTGACGAAAGAACTAATAACAGAACTAAAGAATAAAGGTAACGAAGATTTAGGCTATCTAATTGATAAACAAAAAGATAGCGGAAATATTGCATTCATTTTGGAGAACTTAGGTTACTTGCCTAAAAACTTCAATGGTGAGTTTTTAGCCCCCTTACTCAAACACGAACACCACCAAGTAAGGCTTTTGGCAGTTAAAAATATTGGCAAATTAGGTAATGAGAATTACTTAAACTCTCTCTCTCAAATGTTTGATAATGAAACCAATACAAGTGTAAAACGTGAAGTTGTTTCGGCAATCGGCAGAATGAGAAACCCAAAAAACAAAAATATTTTATACAAAATCCTGCAAGACGAAGACCCAAAAATTGTATGTCAGGCGATACGTGCCTTGTTGGTTTTTGACAAAGATAACGAAGTAAAAGAACAACTAAAACCACTCGTAAATCACCCTAACGAAATGGTGCGGACAGTGATTTACAAGGAATTTTTTGCAGACCAAGAGAACCCCAAACAGCCTACTTTACCACACGCCCAAACTTATGACTTTCTGAAAAATGTAGTTGTAAATGGTGATGTATTGGAGGTTTTGAAATATGTACCAAACGAAAGTGTACATTTAACCTTTACCTCTCCGCCTTATTACAATGCTCGTGATTATTCCATTTACCCAAGTTATCAGGCGTATTTAGAATTTTTAGAAGAAGTTTTTAAAGAAACACACCGCATTACAAAGGAAGGCAGATTTTTAATTGTCAATACTTCGCCTATTATTATCCCTCGTGTAAGTCGTTCACATTCAAGCAAAAGATACCCTATTCCGTTTGACTTGCACCCCTATTTGGTTAAAAATGGTTGGGAATTTATAGACGACATTATTTGGCAAAAACCCGATTATTCTGTAAAAAATCGGATTGGTGGTTTTATGCAACACCGCAAACCGTTAATGTATAAACCCAATGCAGTAACCGAATATTTAATGGTTTATCGTAAGGAAACTACCAAGTTAATTGATTGGAATATAAGAAGTTATGACAAGGAAAGAACCGAGCAAAGCAAAGTAGCAGACGGTTACGAAACTACCAATGTTTGGAAAATTGACCCTTGTTTTGATAAAGTTCATTCTGCGGTTTTTCCTGTGGAATTGTGCAAACGAGTAATTCAATATTATTCGTTTAAAGGAGATTTAGTTTTTGACCCTTTTGGTGGAAGTGGAACAGTAGGGAAAACAGCAAATTATTTTAACCTAAACTAAAAAATGACGAAAAAGACAAAAAAGTTTGTTGATGCTGATAGAAAATTACTCATTGAAGAAATAGAGAAAATTCAAGGAGTAAAATTAGAAGCCATAAAGCCGTCAAGAAAATTATTTAAAGCCTCAAACGGTTTGCTTTATCTGATTTCGGGCGGAACAGAAGATTGGCACGGTATCAACGAAAATATTATGAAACAGTTAGATGAATTGCAAGCCATAAATGGAGAAAATGTATTTATGGTTGCCAAAAAATACCGTACTCAAATGGATATTTGCGTGGGTTCTCTAACTGTATTTTTAAATAACAAACATAAACTTGTCAAAACACAAAAAGGTGGTTTTCAATTTCATTGCGTACTTACAGAAGATGGTTTGTATTTGGAAGAAATGCCTGAATTGTATTGCAATAAAGTACATATGATTTATTACCCAAATCATAAAAGAAATGTTGAATTATACCGATACAATGCAAGTTTGCTTGATATTGAAATACCCGTTGATGCTGAATTAACACATACAGACGTACAAGCAAAACTACTTTTAATAGGTAGTTATTTGAATTACAGAACTTACACACCTGATAAATCAAAATTTAGCCAAATTTACAAGAACAAATTAGGCGATATTTGTACCGAACAGGAAATTCCCGAAGGTTCAATTCCTGCGTTAAGTGTTGAAACGGTAAAATTAATAGATGTTATTTGGTTTGATGAAGAAGGCTATCCCACACACGCCTTTGAAGTTGAGCATACAACAGATGTAACAAAAGGGCTTTTAAGATTGTATCAGACGCATAAATTGAGAATAAAAATGTTTATCATTTCAAATCAAAAAAATAAGTTTGAAACAGAAGTTGCTAAGATGCCTTTTGTAAAAATCAAAAATGAATTCATTTTCAAAAATTATGATGAATTAGAAGCATTTTTTGAAAGTGTAAAAAAATTCAAAGAAATGAAAGAAAATTTTTCAATTTAATCCCAAATTTTGACAATGGAAACACAAGAAAAACTTGAAATTACCCCAAGCTCAAAAGTTTTCGCCACAGGCGTATATTTACAAGCCATTGAAGTAGAAATTAATGGTAAAAAGCAATGGCGTTGGGTTGCTGTTGGTTTTGAAGATGACACCTATTTTGATGGCAAAACTATTGATATTTACGATTATGCCAATTCTTTTGAAGGATTATTTAAAGATGTGGAATAATTAAAGGGCAAGATTACCGCATAGAAGTTGTGGCTCTTATCAACGCCCAATTTTTGCAATTTGCTATGGAATTTTTTGAAAAAATAGTACAAGCAAAATTGCGAAACAAAAACGTGGTTGATTGGTACAAAAAGGAGTTTCTAAATCCCAAATTGAGTTCAGAAGAAATTGCTATCAATTCAGGGTTGAACAAAAAGACCATAACCAATATGTTCAATTCTGCAACAAAAGAAATCGTGATAGATGCTTCAAACGAACACTACGAAATTTTGTATAATTCTATTTCACAACTCATTGAAAATCAAAGCGAAATAGATTTAACTTTGACTATCAAATTTCGTGGTGTGAGTGTGGAACTGAACATAAACGAAAGCCTAATCGTCATCAATACCTTAGCAGTAAAACGTGCCGCTTTGCGTGGTGGCTTGTGGAGTACAGCAGGTAAAAAGGTTGAAAAACCACTTATGCAAACCTTATGTATGCTTTTTGACGTACCAAAAGAAAACTATGCAATTCATTTGAAAGGTGCAAAAGCCAAACAAGAAGATGAATTAGATTTTGAACGAGAAATTGACTTTTACCTCATAAGCAACGGACAAAACCATAAATGCGAAGTGAAATTAATGGGCAAAGGCAATCCCGAAAGTGCAGACGCAGTAATCGCAAGGGACAGCAAAGTGTTTATAGCCGACAAACTTTCAGACTTAAACAAAATGCAATTAGATAGCTTAAAAGTGAATTGGGTAGAGTTACGAAGTGAAAACGGTTATCAAAGATTTGAAAAAGCCTTACAAAGTTTGGGTATTCCTTACACCCTATTTTCGGGCGACATAGACAAGAAATTGGCAGAAATATTTGGAATAGTATTCTGAAAAACAAAAAAATCTAAAATTTTTAAAACCTATTAGGTTTGAGTATAAAATGACTTTAAGCGAACAAGTAACAGAAAAGTTCTATGAAATATAATAAAAGAGGCGTTTCAGCTACAAAGGAAGATGTACACCAAGCTATCAAAAATATAGACAAAGGCTTGTTTCCAAAGGCTTTTTGTAAAATTATTCCTGATTTTTTGGGTAAAGACGAACATTATTGTAACGTTATGCACGCTGATGGGGCAGGTACAAAATCTTCTTTGGCTTATGCCTATTGGCGTGAAACAGGCGACTTATCCGTTTGGAAAGGTATCGCCCAAGATGCTATCGTAATGAATATTGATGACCTGCTTTGTGTGGGTATCAGTAATGATTTTTTGCTGTCCTCCACTATTGGTAGAAATAAAAACTTGGTAAGTGGCGAAGTAATTGCAGCTATCATCAATGGTACAGAAGAATTTGTGGAAGAGATGCGGGAACAAGGTGTCCAGATTTATACAACAGGTGGCGAAACAGCCGATGTTGGAGATTTAGTACGAACCATTATTGTGGATAGCACGGTGATGGCTCGTAGCAAACGCAGTGAAATAATTTCTAATCATACTATCCAAGCAGGTGATGTTATTGTGGGCTTAGCTTCTTTTGGGCAAGCCAACTACGAAAAAAACTATAATAGTGGCATAGGCAGCAACGGACTTACTTCAGCCCGACACGATATTTTTAATAAAAGTATTGCTCAAAAATACCCAGAAACCTATGATACACAACTCCCCGACGAAGTAAGTTATACAGGCACATATAATCTTACAGATTTGGTAAAAATTGGCGAACAAGAAATTACTATGGGAAAATTAGTGCTTTCGCCCACACGCACCTACGCCCCTGTGATGAAGGAAATTTTGGCAACGTATCGCCCCATTATTCACGGGCTTGTACATTGTAGTGGAGGTGGGCAGAGTAAAATACTACATTTTGTTGATAAGCTGCACATTATAAAAAACAATTTATTTGAGATACCTCCTCTGTTTCGGTTTATTCAGGAGGCAAGCCAAAGTGAATGGAAAGAAATGTACCAAGTTTTCAATATGGGGCATCGTTTGGAGATTTATTTACCTGCCCAATATGCAAAAGACATAATTGAAATTAGTCGCTCTTTTGGTATAGAAGCTCAAATTGTAGGCTATGTAGAGGCTTCAGCAAATAAAAAGCTAAGTATCCAAACCGAAAAAGGGATATTTACTTATTAGGATTTAAACCTTTTAGTAAGTATTACATCATAGAAGTGTATTCAAAAAATTATACTTATATGACAAAGACAAAAAACATCTATTTTTATTGGGTCATAGCCTCTATTTTTCTTACGGGCAGTTGTAAAAAAGTAGAAAGTGACCCCACACCAGACGTTTTGATTGCAAAACCAAGTGATTTGGTGGCAGTAACAAAATCTTCATCTATTATTGATTTATCTTGGAAAGATAATGCTACAAATGAAGAAGGATATATTATAGAACGTTCTTTAGATGGCGATAATTTTTCAGAAATAGCCAGTATATCTTCCAGTACCACCAATTTTTCAGATACAACACTAAATCAAAATACTACCTATTACTACAAAATAAAAGCATTTAATGCCAATAAAATTTCTGATTATTCAAATATAACAAGTGAAACGACTTATCCAACTATATTCACAGTAGCTACTTATGATGGCATTGCTACTGCAAGTTTTGGGGATGATCTACCATATCGTATATTTTATCCCTTAGAATTTAAAGGTCAAACTCATATAATTCATGTTTCAAGGGGAGGAAATGGATTTGGTGATGATAGAAGTCAGCTACTCCCTTATGTAGAAAGATATGTTCAAAAAGGATATGTCGTAATACAAATAGACCATAGGTTTGCAGGTACAGATATCAATCTTATAGCACAATACAGAGGAGAAGAAATAAAATTTATCTCTGAAGAAATAGCCTCAAACAAAATACTTTATGGAGATTTCAAAGGCTCTATAGATGTACAAAAACAAGGTTTTATAGGACATTCTGGGGGATGTATGGAGGGTTTGGAAGCAGCAGGTGTATCAATGTCCCATGGCAATTATTTCGCACAAAATATTAAAGCCATATATGGTATGTCTCCTGCTGGTAATGATCCCGACCAATTTGGCATCAACGCTAACGGTTTTGAAGGTATTGATAAAACTAATATTTTTTTAGTTTTAGGAGAAGAAGAGAAAGATGTAAATGGTGCAGGTGATTTTATGACAACAGATTGGAGACTACAATCTTATGCAAAAATGAACAGCAATAGTC
>JANRLU010000010.1:0-5513 GCA_033762275.1 Thermonemataceae bacterium
CCAAAAGATGGAACTATTAAGATAAAATGTGATCCAGCACCAAATTCGATATGTTACAAACTTATTACTTATGATAATAGACAAATGGATAACAACGAAATAATAATAGAAGTGTTTCAAAATGGCTTAAAAATCAACGAATTTTTCACTACCGATTTTAAAAAAAATATAAATTCTATAGAGTTTAAAGTAGAAGATTAGTTTTTTATTTTACTATACTCAAACCAAATTGGTTCGCAAAAAACCTATAAGGTTTAATGCTTGAAAATCAATATTTTAAACGTAGATAATTTATCAAACCTTATAGGTTTCAGTACAAAAGGGGGTATCAAAATCCTCCTTTTTATATGTTTTTTTCAATTCTACACTTTTATGAAAAAACAAGTTTCCATATTATTTTTTTTGTACCTATTAAGTTTTTCAATACTTGGGCAAAAAAACGCTTATAAATTTTATATGAATATTAATTTTTCAGATTGTATCAATTGTATACAGCCTATAAGAATGTTTAATAAAATACCTCCTGAATTTGACCCTATAATGGTTTTTAGGGAAAGTGATAAAAGAATAGCTAAAAAGTTCTTAGAGGATAGAATGAATACAAAGATTTCAGAAAGTCAAATTATCTACTCTGATTCACTTTTTACAACTCTGAATAATGGTAATATATTATCTTTTGCCCATATTACTTGGCGAGGCATTCCTATTCAATCCTACAGACTTTCAGAATTTCAAAGTAGCTACTTAGAAGATTTCAAAAATATTCAAATAGAAACTTTTAAACTATTGAATGATAGTACTATACTTGGTGATGATACCAATTTATTTAGCAACAGCAACCATTTGGTGTTATTTGACGGTCAGTTTCAAAAAGTATATATTTTTGAAACCAAAACAAAAAAATTAATACATTTGATTGAAGATAAATCATTTGATAAAAAAAACATTTACAAGGAAATATTTTCTGATACAACAAACTACTACGATAAAATAGGCAAGTATGAGGGCATGTTAGAGCAAGTGGGGGCTAAATATGTAAAAATAGTTGATGTTGTTGTGAATAAAGATAAAATTTATTGCATGTTGAGTTTATCCTATATAAAGCCTAATTTAAAAAAGGAAAATAGCTTACATGTTCTATCAAAATACGTACTAATGGAGTTATCTAATAATATGAATTATTCCTTTTACCCTATAGAGGAAAGTCCTCTTTTAGAAGCAAATGGATACCTTACTTTACCTATTTTTAATGCACAAAGTTACATACAAGATAATATCATTTATACATTTCTCTTTCACGAAAATCCCGATAGCCTTAACACCTATTTAGTTGGGAAATATGAAGTAATGGAAAAGAAAAAAAATAAAATAAAATCGTTTAATTTTGTAGGGTTTGGTAAAGTTAAGTACTTGGCTGGCATTCCGTACACTGACCTATCAGGGCATATATTTTATCCCTACTATTTTTTCTCTATCAAGAATTTAGTTGTTGACATAAATAGTGGCGAAAGTTTTGAAATTATGAAAGGTAGTTTTATCAAAAATATCGAGCGAAATGAAAACGGAGGAATAAAACTCCCCTTTCCTTACTTACTACATTGCATTTTTAGACGAAAAGATAATAGTTATAATTTATTTCTCTCAAAGGAAAATGAATCTTACATTTACAATTTTAATGCTAATTCAAAAAGTTCGCTTTTACTTCGAAAAATAGCTGTACCACCATACAAAAAGTTTAACTTGCTTTCAGAGTATATTTTCATCACAGAAAAGACTTTAGCCGTACTTACCAACCAAAATGAGCTAATTCAAATTAATTTTTAATCTACCCCAAAATAAAGAGTTATGTTTAGTAAAAATGTCGGAAAAACTGATAAAATCATTCGTTTGCTCATCAGTCTTAGTTTTCTGCTGATTGCCTTATTGAGTCAAAACTATTGGTTTTTGCTGGGGCTTATCCCGATTGTTCCTGTTTTTACAGGTTGTTGCCCTGTCTATAGTCTTTTTGGATTTCGTACCTGCCCCCTGAAAAGCAAGGCGTAAAGATTTCTTTTTACTTTTTCATCTTTTTAACTCTTGGAAACAAGTAGAAGCTATTTTTTTTATTAGACTTAACGCAAAATAATTACCCTTAAACCCGAACTTTAGAAACATTTTTTAGTTGTATTGGCAGTACACAACCTACTCGCTAACCTTACTAAAGTGAAAAAACTAATTATCATCTCATTTATTTTGCGTTTTTCTACACTTTCAGCCCAAACTACTCAGCAACTCAAATCAAATATAATTTGGTTAGGTATCAAAACAGGCTACTCGCAAAGCAAGATGAGCGGCTTAGATGAATGGCTTGTGAGTGAAGGGCTATCACAAGCCCGCCAAAATAATACCGCTCATAGACTTTTAGGATTTGATTTGATGTATGAATTAGGACGTATTCCCATTGGCTTCAGCCCTACTTTTCATATAAGCGGTAGAGATAAACAACTTAGTTTTCTTCTTGATATTACTCTTCAGTCAGGTTATACCATCATCAAAAAGGATAAACTAAATCTAAAAGCGTTAGGGGGAATAGGTTTTGGTTATGCTCGTTTAGATCTAAATGGCGTGCCATCTTCTTTTCAGTCTATTGCAGTCAATTATTCGTCTCCTTATCCTCGTCTGTCTTTTTTGAATTTGCGTCCTTCTTTGATGTTTAGCTACACCCCCTTTTACAAACCTAAACCTGATAAAAAGGGCAATATCCATTACCAAGCTATTTTTTACAGTCAAGCAGGATTTAATTATTTCTTCAATCATCGCTGGAAGTATGGAGAGGTTACCTATAATGATGATATAAATGAAGATAATAGCTTTTCGGGTGTGGCAGTAAGTATGCCTGATTTATTGAAGAGTAATTTATTTGTTACCTTTGGTGTGGCATTTGCAATGCAAAGTAAATAGTCAGTAACGATTATTGATGAATATTGTAGGCAAACGATTAAAAAAAGTAAACTTTTTTTTTGCATTATTAAATTTTTCTCTAAATTTGCAACTCAATTTTGCGGATGTGGCGTAATTGGTAGCCGCACTAGACTTAGGATCTAGCGGAGCGATCCGTGGGGGTTCGAGTCCCTCCATCCGCACTTAGTCCCGAAAGTCCTCTGCAAGCAGGCAGAGGCTTTTTTTTAACTAATTTTTTCAAAATTCTGTTTTTATGGAAGTTACTTTCATTCCCAAAGATGCGACTTTAGGCACACTCAAAGTGGTAATTGCCCCAGAAGACTATCTCCCTAATGTAGATAAAGAAGCTAAGAAATTAGCCAGTAAAGCACAAATTAAAGGCTTCAGAACAGGTAAAACCCCCATCAGCGTCATCAAAAATTTGTATGGCAACCAAATTATCGCTGAAGAAACGAACCAGATTTTCTCAAAAGCCATCAACGACTACCTCAGTACCAATGAGATAGACTATTTGGGCGAGCCTATGCCTTCAGAGACTTACCAAGATGAGTACAACTTTGATTGGCGTAACCCTTCTGCTTTTACATTTCATATTGATATAGCAACTCCTTCGCCTTTCGAGCTTAGCTACGAAAATACAACTGCTACCAATTATAGCATCATTTTTGATGACGAAGCTCTACAAGAAACCATTAGCAATATCCAGAAAAACTTTTCCACAAGAGTAGAAGTAGAAAATTCTGAGGCTGATGACGTAGTTTCGGGAAGCAGTACTTGGACAAACGAAGAAGGTAGTGTGGAAACTTTCAAAACTTTTATACCCACAGACAAGCTAAAAAAAGACGCTCAAAATCAGTTTGTAGGTCTGAAAGTAGGTGATACTTTAGATTTTGTTCCAGAAACATTGTTTGAGGATAACAAAGAAATTCGTTATATGTTGGGCGTTTTTGATGAAGCTAAGATAGCTATTATTGCTGCACAAAAACTTACGCTAACTATTGAAAAAATAGAAAGAAGTATTCCTTCAGAACTCAATGAAGAATTTTTCTCTAAAGTTTTCCCTAACGAGGCTATCGCCAATGAGGAGCAGTTCAAGCAAAGAGTGAAAGATATCAACGTAGAATCCTTACAATTAGAAGCCAACAAGTTTATATTTGAAGTTCTAAAAGATAAGTTGGTAGCTGCTCATCAGTTTGATTTACCCAAAGATTTTCTCAAAAAATGGCTTGCTTACAGTAATCAAGGGAAAGTGAGTATAGAAGAGATTGAAAAGGAATATCCAAAATTTGAAGAAGATTTACGTTGGGTAGTATTGCAAAGAAAAATAGCTAAACAAGAAAATATAAGTGTAGGCAAAGAAGATGTAGAAAACAGAGCTATTGATTTGTTGGCTTCCCAAATGAAACAATATGGTATCTATACAGAAGAAAACGTAGCTTCTCTACCTCAATTAGCTCGCAAAATGCTCGCTGAGAACAAAGGCAAACAATACCGAGATATAGAAAATATGATTTTTGGAGAGAAAATACAAGAAGTACTTTTCCAAAAAGTGCCAATGCAAGTGGAGAATGTTACTTGGAAAGGTCTTGTAGAAATTTCTGAAAATTACTACAAAAATAAATACAAAGATACACCCATTGAAATGGAAACAATTTAAACACAAGCCCTGAAATACTTCAGGGCTTTTTTTGTAAACTCTCTGAGAACTTTCATTAAATTGTTGTATCTGATTTATTTTTTCTTTAGATTTGCTATTATGAAAAAAAATATACCATTCGACACAGAAAACCCACAAAGTATCAAAGAGTTTTTGTTGAAGCAACAGAAACCGTGGGTCTACAATCCTGAAGAAATTCAAGACGAAGAATCAGCATTTTTCTTTTTTGAAGGCAAACACAAAGGAAAAGATGTTATTTTTGATACCTTGATAATGACGTTAAGTCTGCACTATGCTGCCACCATAGATGACGAAGCCAATGCCGTAATGCAAGAAATTTACCCTGCATTTGAGCCAGAAGACGAAAATATGAGTGAAGAAATGATTGAAAAAAAGGCAGAAATTATTGCTGAGTTGGAGGCGGAAGGGGAAGTCAAAGTGAGAGAGTTTGTGGAGATTGATGACGATTTTGAGGAGAGCGATAAGATTGTCTTGCTTATTGTTGCCCTCAATGTGGAAGAAATCAATGATGAAGTAGTTAATAAATTTGTCAATGATTTTTCTAAGCAAGAACTTAAATTAGATGAAAATCTCTACGCTTTTAGCTTAGAAGATGAAGATTAAAACTTTCTTTCTTAATACCTAAAAGATATGGCTTTTTCTATCAGAAAAATACAAAACAAGATTTTGCTTTCTTTCTCCTTGATGATTGTCTTGGCGGGTGTGATTGCTACCGTAACTTTTTTGTATCAAAGAAAAATCAATGATTACCACGTCTATAAAGGCTATTTGAGCGAACTTAGACAACTCTCCACGAAAGTTGATGCTATCCAAAAAGATTTTTTAGCCATAGACACGCGTGACGAAGTCTATATTAGTAGTGGCAGAAGCAAGCATATCAATCAATTTGGCGTAA
>JANRLU010000011.1:0-6734 GCA_033762275.1 Thermonemataceae bacterium
AACACAGGCTGAGAAGCCTTCCATATATCTGCTCCTGTGCCATCTCCCTCTATAAAAGGGATGACAGGCATATCAGGTACTTGTAGTACCTCATTTTCAATCGTGATTTTTTGTTCAGACATTATTACGTATAGTTAAAAAAGATTGCGTTATTTGGCTTGCTATTTAACAAATTATTTTAAAGTAGGCAAGTATTTTTTACTATAATCTTTACCTATTTTTTCCAAATTTCTGATAGCCGAAGAACTTATATGTTCGTATTCTCTATCACAATGGAAAAAAATAACTTTGAGGTCTGGTTTGAGGTCATTCATAAAGCTGATTTGATTCATTTCATAGGCTAAATCGTCGCCATTTCGTAAGCCACGAATGAGCGTTACATCAGCACATTTTTCTTTGGAACTGATGTAATCTGTTAGTAAACCTTGAAAATTTTCGGTTTGCCTATAATGCAAAACCTCATTGATAGCATCATCAGCGGCAAAAGTATCTTTCTCTGGATTAAACCCACGAGCAATAATTACTTTATCAAAAACTTTTTCAGCTTTTTCCAAAATATTAAGATGCCCGTTATGAAAAGGATTAAAAGAGCCAGGGTAGACTCCTATTTTTGGGCGAAATTGCCGCAGATAAGCTATCAGATAATCTATATTTTCTTGATTTTGAGGATAACGTTTTTTGAACTTTTCCAAAACACTAATACGCCCTTCTCTATACAGATTATATTCATAGCATTGGTACTCTTTAAAAATTTGTTTTTCCCAATGAAGTAAATCTACAAAAGAACTTTGATGCACAATAGCGGTATCTATCTCACAAAAAAAAGTAGATAAGTCATCGGAGGGTTGGTGTGTTTTGGTATCTAAGATTAGCTGCCTTACCTGCCTTTTGACTGTATCATCTGCTTGGCATATTTGCTCAAAAATATCCACAGAACGTTCCTCATTATCTTGATAAGTAGCCTGATAAACTATATCGTGAAAAAAAGCTACCAAAAGCAAGATTTCTTGTTCTTGCCCTTGATAGCTGCTTTTCTCTATTTTCTCCAATAAAAAAGCTAAATGCTCTTCATTGTGATAAAAGCGATGTTTTTCTTGCCACGCTTGCTGTATGAGTTGCCAATTCTGAATTTTATACGCTTCAAAAAGAGGCTGATATACCTTATAGTCTATCATATAAAGCCTATATTAAATTTCTTTTGCCGAAAAGTACTTTTTTTTCAGCAGAAAACAAATTTAGACTTCTGTTATTTCATCTTCAGTGCTTTTCTCCAGAGTTATTTTTTCTCCACCCTTCTCCAAATTTATTTTTTCTTCTTTATTCCCATTGGTAAAAGCCTGATAAGTAGTTTCTTTAGCAAAAGGTCTTTTACCTATAAGGTCTTCTAAGTCAGATTGGAACAATACTTCTTTTTTCAGCAAAGCCTGAGCGATGGTTTCGAGGTCTTGTCTGTGTTCTTGTAAAAGGTTTTTGGTTCGTTCGTAAGCCTCGTCAATAATTTTCTTTACTTCCTTGTCTATAAGTTCTGCTGTCGCTTCTGAGTAAGGTTTGCTAAAGGAATAATCACTTTGAGGTTTGGAGTCATAAAAAGAGATATTCCCCAATTTATCGTTCATACCATACACAGTAACCATCGCATACGCCATTTTTGTAATCCGCTCCAAGTCGCTTAAAGCTCCCGTAGAAATCTTACCAAAAACAATATCTTCGGCTGCTCTACCGCCCAAAGCCATACACATTTCATCTAAAAGTTGCTCTGTTTGGTGTAAGAATTGCTCTTTTGGCAAATATTGGGCATATCCCAAAGCAGCTATCCCTCTCGGAACGATACTTACCTTCACCAAGGGGTCGGTATGCTCCAGAAACCAACCGGCAACTGCGTGTCCTGCTTCGTGGTAGGCAACTATGCGTTTTTCATCAGGAGAAATCAATTTGTTTTTCTTTTCTAAACCTCCAATCACTCTATCAATAGCATCTTGGAAATCTTGCATGTTTACTTCTGTTTTACTGTGCCTTGCAGCAATAAGAGCCGCTTCGTTACATACATTGGCAATTTCTGCTCCTGCAAAACCGGGGGTTTGTGCTGCCAATTTCTTGGCGTCAATGTCTGTTCCTTTTTTCAAAGGGGTTAAATGCACTTTGAAAATGGCTTCTCTACCTACAATATCAGGCTTATCTATGCTAATTTGTCTATCAAATCTGCCCGGACGCAGCAAAGCTGAATCTAACACATCAGGTCTGTTGGTAGCTGCCAAGATAATCACGCCACTATCCGTACCGAAGCCGTCCATTTCTACTAATAAAGAATTGAGGGTATTTTCTCTTTCGTCATTAGCTCCAGGCATAGCGGCTCTACCACGAGAACGCCCAATGGCATCAATTTCATCAATAAAAATAATACAGGGAGCTTTTTCTTTAGCTTGTCGGAATAAATCGCGTACGCGTGCAGCTCCCACACCCACAAACATTTCTACAAAATCCGAGCCTGAAAGACTGAAGAAAGGCACATTTGCCTCACCTGCAACAGCTTTTGCCAATAAGGTTTTACCTGTACCTGGAGGACCTATTAATAAAGCTCCTTTGGGTATTTTTCCGCCTAAATCTGTGAATTTTTTGGGATTTTTCAGAAATTCTACGATTTCTTGTATTTCTTCTTTGGCTTCATCTAAACCAGCGACATCACCAAAAGTAATATTTACTTTGTTTTCGGCATCAAAGAGGGTAGCTTTAGAACGTCCAATATTAAAAATTTGTCCGCCACCAGGTCCCATTGTCATTCTACGCATCAACATCCAGAAAGCAAAAATTACTAAAAATAGAAAACCCCATTGCAGGAGCATTCCTCCATAGTTGGAGCGTTCGTCAAAACGTAGTCTTGCACTATGTTTGCGAATAGTATCTCTGTAAGTTTCCGTGAAGTTATCAGAAGAAGAAATTCTAAACCAGAAGTGAGGACCTTTCAGTAATATGGCATTGGAGCGTTGTTTGAGGATATTTCCGTACTTTTGAGCCTCTACAACATCTTTTTTGAGTGTAATCTCTGCCACTTTTTCATCGGCATAAACCACTACTTCCGAAACATCTCCGTTGTTAAGCATCATTTCAAAAGTATCGGGTGGTACTTCCACAGCCGAGTAAGTTCTGCTAAAATAGACAACGCTAATCACAATGGCAATAAGCGTAAACACCAGCCACATCTGATAGTTATTACTTGGTGGTTTAGGTGAATTTTTATGGTTAGAAGGTGAATTTTTGTTTTCAGACATAAGATTAAAAGGATTTATTTTATTGAAATACGAAAATAGATGCCAAATTGTTTACTCAATTGGTGTAATCTGTGCATCTCCCCAGAGTTCTTCTAACGAAAAAAGTTCTCTTTTATTTTTTTTGAATACGTGAGCAACTACATCAACATAATCTAACAAAATCCATTCCTTATTTTGTCTGCCCTCTTGGTGCCAAGGTCTTTCTTTGTTATGCTTGAGTACTTCATCTTCTATTGAACTTGCTATTGCATCTATCTGATTATCAGAGTTTCCAGAGCATATCACGAAGAAATCTACTACCGCAGAACGAACTTTTCTTAAATCCATCAAGATAATATCTTGTGCTTTTTTTTCTTGCATTCCTTTGATAATCAACTCACAGAGAGTTTCGGAGCTTATGGGTTGTTTTTTTTGGGGTTTCATTCAGTTTTTACCTAAATTGCATTTATTTTAACGGTCAAGATGCAAAAATACGAAAATTTTTCAAAGAAAATCAAGACTTTATTTATTGGCAAGGATTTACAATACCTGCCAAGCTGTCAGTCTACTAATACTTATGCCTTTGAGCTTATCCAAAATGAAGATTATTTTGATGGCACGGTTGTCCTTACAGATGAACAAACCGCAGGAAGAGGGCAAGCAGGCAACACTTGGGAAGCAGAGGCAGGGCAGAATATCACAATGTCTCTGATTTTATGCCCCAAATTTTTGACTGTGCAAGAACAATTTTTTTTGAATATGGCTATTACTTTGGCTATACACGATTTTTTACTTGCCTTCGTTCCTGAAAAGCAAGTCTTACAAATCAAGTGGTCTAACGATTTGCTTTATCTCAAGAAAAAAATTGCTGGCGTTTTGATACAAAATATCATTTCTCAGGGCTATATAAGCAAATCTGTTATAGGAATTGGTATTAATATCAACCAGAGAAGTTTTATATTTGAGGGGGCTACTTCTTTAAATATTCTTACAGGCTTAATGTATGATTTAGAATTTTTGGTGGCAAAATTATTAGAAAAAATTGAAGCCCGTTATTGGAAATTAAAAGAAAGAAAGTTTGAAGAACTGCGTCAAGATTACTACCAAAATCTGTATGCTTGGCAAGAGTACAGCCCATTTGAAAGTGAAAATGAAGTTTGGTGGGGGAAAATTCTTGGTGTAGATGAATGGGGAATGTTATTGATAGAAAGAAATGGAATTAGTCATAAATTTAATTTTAAAGAAATTAAGTTTTTATTGGGTAGTGTGTAATATTTTTTGCTAATTTAGCAGAAAATATACACTCAAATAGTTTATGAATAAATTTTTGCTATCCCTAACTCTTTTGCTGTTGAATATTTGGGCAGTTGTAGCTCAAGATATGAAAAAAGCTGATGAGGCTTTTGAACAAGGAGATTTCCAGAAAGCCTTAGGTTTGTACCTTCCCATAGCCAAAAAACAGCCTCAAAACTCTGTAGTTCAGTACAAAGTAGGTGTTTGTTATCTTAAATCCAAAGACGCATTAGAGCAACTCAAAGCATTTTCTTACTTAGAAAACGCCAAGAAACACCTAAGCCAAGAAACCCCCAAACGACTTTACCATTATCTTGGGAGGTCTTATCACCTACAACAAAAGTTTGATGAAGCCTTAGCACACTACGAATTGTTCAAAAAAGAAGCTCCAGCTAACGATAAATTTCAGGCAGAAAACCAAAGAGCCATAGAGCTTAGTAATAATGCCAAAATTATTATTGCTAATCCTATCAAAATGCCTATCCAAAACTTAGGAAAACCTATCAATACCGAAAATGCAGAGTTTGCTCCAATCATATCAGCTGATGAAAGTTTACTTGCCTATACTTTTGTCAGCAACAAGACAGGTGCAAAAGAGCAAATATTCGCCGCCCAGAAAAAAAACTATGAGTGGACTTCTACAAATCCTATCAATTTTAAGCCTGAAAAGAATGTAGGCACCATAGGTTTATCCCCCGACGGGCAAAAAATGCTTATCTATATTGGTGAAGCCAATAACAAAGGTAGTATCTATCAAAGTCAGAAGTCTGCCAAAGGTTGGAACGAGCCTGAAAAATTGGGTACAGAGATAAATTCAGGTTATATGGAAAGTACAGCAAGCATCAGTGCAGATGGTACGGTAATGTATTTTGCGTCCAATCGTCCAGGAGGATTTGGAGGGAAAGATATTTACAAAGTTGAACGCCAAAGTGACGGCTCTTGGGGAAAAGCCACTAATTTAGGCGAAACTATCAATACGCCTTACGATGAAGATGCCCCTTTTATTCATCCCGACAAAAAAACTTTGTTTTTTGCAAGTGAAGGGCATAGCTCCATAGGAGGAAGTGATATTTTCAAGTCTATTTTGGAAAATGGGCTATGGAAAAAGCCCGAAAATATGGGCTATCCTATCAATACAGTGTTTAATGACAGTTATTTTGTAATCACAGCGAACGCTAAGAAGGCTTACTTTTCTTCGGATAGACCTAATGGAGCAGGAAAACAAGATATTTATAGCATTATCCTTCCTGATAGCAAAAATAACGCTCTTACAATGGTAAAAGGTAAAATATTGGCTGGGAATCCGCCACAGCCCGTTCCCACACAGATAAAAGTGATTGATAAACAAACCAAAGAATATCTAAAATATATCTACAATCCGAACCCACAAACAGGTGATTATCTGATGATTTTCCCTCCAGGCAAAAACTATGATATGATTATCACAGCAGAAGGATACTTACCTTATTTGGTTACTATCAACGTACCTAATCAAGATTATTTCTATGAGTCTTATCAAGAAATTACCCTACAAAAAAAATTAGAAAACGGCAAAGAAGTAGGACAGGAAATCACCATTAAAAATGATTTTGACCCAGAAAAAGAAAACCCCAATAATTTTCAGGGCAGAGATTTAGATTTATATGATATGATGGAAGATATTATAGAATCCGAAGACAGTGTCGCTCTCAATTATCTATTAGAGGTAGTGTATAAAAATAAACAAATAGACGAAAAAGAAAGCCAAAACGCAGAAGAAGATGCTATACAAGTAACCTATATGTATACAGACGAAAATGGGCAACTTGTTCCTTACAAAGTAGGAGATGAAACCATAATGACCCTGAAAGGCATTGATACAGATGATTACTCTGTAAATAGTGGAGAGATAAAACTCAATAAATCTTATACAGCTTATTTTGCTGGCAACTCCGCACAATTAGATAAAAGGGCTATACAAGAAATAAAACGTTTTTCTGACTATATGAAGCAAAACAGCGATGTCAAGGTGGAAATATTAGGATATGCTTCTTCAGAAGGGCAAGCAGCAAATAACCAAAAGCTTTCGGAGAATAGAGCCAAAGCAGTTTATGATTATTTTGTAAGTCAGGGAGTTGATAAAAATAAAATTACATTTAAAGGTTTTGGAGGAAATGCCTCTCCGGACCCAGAAGCAGCTAAACGACAAATGCGTAG
>JANRLU010000012.1:0-1639 GCA_033762275.1 Thermonemataceae bacterium
CAAGTAGATTGGAATGAACTTGGTTTTGTTTGTGATGGAAGATTACTTTTTTCCCAAAAAAGTTTAGAAAATATCTTGCTCCCTGAAGATTTTATAGTAAGTGAGAAAAAAATGTTAATAAAATCTCCTCAAACTCTTTGCTCCGAATCTTCTTGCATTTGAAATATGAAATCCTAATGAGGCGTTTAGGCTGAGCATATTGGCTTTGGTTTCTTTAGCGATTTTCGTAAGACCATACTCGGCTCTTATAGAGATATTTAAGCCACTGGGTAGCTCGTACGCCCCACCAAAAACACCGAAAACAGCCATACTACTTGGCTTTTCTCCAATAATTTCTTCCATTTCAATGCGTTCATTTTCTAACTTCCTTTGAGCATTTAATAAATAAGAAAATTGGGGTCCCGTGAAAATATAAAAACCTCCTTCCGCATTGCCTATTTGCAATAATATTGGCAAATCTATGTAGGTAAAATTATAGCGGTAAAATTTAGCATCATAACCTCTAAAAATAGCTTCTTGATTAGCTATACCACGCGTAGCTACTGCTAATTCTGGGCGTAAAAACAAATTTTTAGAAATAGGCTTACGCAAATATACCCCAACATTATAGCCCGTTTTTCCTTTAGTACCGATTTCTGCACCTGTATCATCTACTACGTTGAATAGAGCGACATCTGTCCCCATCATTGTAGCATAGGAAATCCCCGCCCTAATTCCATACTCGGTTTGAGCAGATATTTTTGTTGTTAGTAGTAATATAAAAATAATAAAACTCGGTTTTTTCATCGTATAAATAATTATATTTTCATTTTATAGTGCCAAATATCACATTCTTGGAAAGTTTCTCCTTCTTTATGAAAGCCAAACTTTTCATAAAAGCCTAAAGCTTGTACTTGAGCGTGCAAATATAGCTCTTTATTTGCTTTGAGAGGTAATACTTCTTCTAAAATATTTTCAAGAATAGCTCTTCCTATTTTTTTGTCTCTATACTCAGCGAGTACTGCAAATCGCTCTAATTTAATGCCTTTTTTGGTAAAACGCCAGCGAGCCGTTCCAACGGGTTTATTTTCGTAGTAAGCAATATAATGCGTACTTGTATCTTCATATTCATCATATTCTTCTTCTTTAGGGACGTTCTGCTCTATCACAAAAACCTGCTCTCTGATAGTAAATATATCTTTTTTTTGGTTATCTGTACTTACTTTTTCTACACTTATCATTTTTTAGCTACAAATTAATATTTATGTGTTTGTTGTCCTTTTTGTATTTTTCTTCTATTCTGAATCTGATAGATTTCGTTGGGGTCTGAAGTTGGAATAGAGTTAATAAGCGTTTTGGTATAGGTTTGCTGGGGGCTATTGTAAATATCTTCTGCATAGCCTATTTCTTCTATTTTCCCTTTGTTCATCACCAAAATTCTATCAGCCATAAATCGTACCACAGAGAGGTCGTGGGAGATAAAAATATAAGTAAGGTGATATTTTTCTTTCAAATCGTTGAGCAAATTAAGTACTTGAGCTTGTACTGACACATCTAACGCAGAAACAGATTCGTCGCAAACAACAAATTTGGGTTCAAGGGCTAAGGCTCTTGCAATCGCTATTCTTTGGCGTTGCCCTCCAGAAAATTCGTGGGGATA
>JANRLU010000013.1:0-2852 GCA_033762275.1 Thermonemataceae bacterium
CGACCCACTCATGCTCGACCCTATGGATGCTACCCGCCGCAAAAAGCTGAATGATATGACAGATTCGGAAGATTTGCTTGTACCTATCTTTGAGAAGGGAAAATTAGTGTATCAATTGCCTGCTATCGAGGAAATCCGAAATTTGGTACAAGCACAACTCAAAGGGTTCCACCAAGGTATCAAGCGTTTTGTAAACCCGCACAGCTATCCTGTAGGTCTCGAGAAAGGGCTAAGCGATGACAAATATGATTTGATTATGCGATTGAGAGTGCAGAAGTAAATTTGCCAATGAATTAGAAAAAGGCGATAAAGTGTATCTCTTTTGTGTATTTTTTGGTCTTTTCGAAAAGGAGAAGTCTGCTGAATGGATATTGATGAATACGGATTTCCAAAGCGGGAAATGTAGATAATGGCTAAAAGATAAAATTAAAAAGGTGGCTTTTCTTGCTCGACAAAAAAATTATTGTATTTGAGCTTTATATTTACATAGATTTGTTCGGTTTTCCCAAAGTCATTTTTTAAAATAGTAATTTGGGCTTGTCCTGCTGTAGAATAACCGCTATCATCTATCTTAATACCATAATATTCAGGGCGAAACAACGAGATAATAGTATTAGGTATCTTTCGCAAAGCCTCAAACTCATTCAGTTCATAAATTGCAGGTTCATATTGATTTAAATCCCTTTTTTTGGAGTTTAATGTGTAAAAAAGGAAGATAGCAATTTTGTATTCTACGGATAGTTTATGTAAAGCAACAAAAATTTTATTTCGACTAATTTTTGGATTATTATGGTATAATTGGAAGTAATCTATAAAAATAACCCTGAGATTGTCTTTCAGAATATGCACCTCTATTTTGTGTAATAAATTCAGAAAACTACAGCTTGTATCTAATACAAATAAGGGTGCATTTTCTAATTTTTCTTTTACATATCGTTGTATATCTTTGATTTCTTGTGCTGACAAATAATTAAACTTATCAACTTCTATTTCCAATTCACTCCCTATTATGCTATTCAATACATCAGTAGAAAATAGGTAAGTAGTGCAGTACAAAGCAGGGATTTTTTGCAACAGTGTAAATGCTTTGAACAAGCTCAATCCAAAAGCCGAATGTCCATTTGCTTGGCGCGAAATAACCAGATTCAGGCTGGGCATAGCCACACCATTCATCAATCCATCCATACTGTCAATACCTGTTTTCAGGAACTCTACTGTAGGATTACACTTCATTTCTAATTGAGCAATATATTCGGAGATAAGTTGTCTTTTCATAGGTTTAATGGATTACAAGTTAATAACTTCTTAATTTTTTTAGCAACATCATCAATTTCATCAGCTAATTTATCAAATGGATGAAGGTTATCTAATTTATCAGCATAGTTAAAATCCATTTCAATAATTTTACGAATATCTTCGCCCGTAAAATTTAAAAAATCAAAATCTACTTCAATAGCAACTCTCGAAGCTAAAAGAGAGTCTTCATCCCAATTAAAAATAGAATTTCTATTTTCTCCTTTTTTATTCAAGTCATTTCTTAACTTTTTTAGTTCACTACTTTTATTATGAACATAGTCTTTATCACACTTTTTTTTACTACTATTGTGGTAAGGATTTAATCCATAATATATTACCCCTTCTGAATTTATACCTATTTTAAATTTTAACAAATATTTGTCTTTGAAATTATCACAAAGAGTGAAAGAAAGCCCATAGAATGTAGATTTATTTCGATTATCAAAATAAAAACTTTTTACATCTTCCTCTATCGTTTTTCTTGAAATTTCCTTTTCGACTTTATAGTCTTTTAGTATAAGTAATTTCTCCAAATATGCCCAAAAACTAATCTGGGTTTTTATTTTCAAATGAATATATGCCTCACTGATTTGATTTACAAACCTGAAATTTCCATCTTTTTTCAAAATATCTATCATTTCCATAATGAATTGTCGGTTTAAGGATTGCCCGGTTAAGTTTTTGACTAAATTGAGATATTGTCTGATAGTTTCACGTACAATTGGTACAAGAGTCACTTCTTTGAGGCAACTCTCTAACCATTTTGAAATATCTGTTTTGTAAGAGATAATTGTAAAATCTTTCCCTTCTTTCAAACCTTGTTTGCTTTGCTCAGAAGGCTGAGTACCCCAAAGGTTTAAGTAAAACAAATACGCCTTGGGAAATCTCTTATCGATGACTGTATGATACCGTAGCAGTTGTTGGTCTTGGTCGCCTGCATAGATTTTATTTTCAATGACAATGACTGATTTCTCATCATCAATCCAAATGTCAATCCTTCCATCATCTGTACTTTTCTCAATGTTTATCTTGGCTTTAAGATAGTCAAACCCCTCAATACCAAGCTGTTTACAGAATAACTCCAAAAACTTTATGCCTTGCTGATGCAAGCCATTAGGGTTCAGTAATTCGGTCAAAAAGCGAGAATGTTGGAGTTCAGCATTATCTACTCTCAAAATCGAGAACACGTTAAATTTCTCGGCAGTAACAGATTCTACGGCATCATACTTTTCGCGTATATGTCGAACCGAATCAAAAAAAGATTGGATTTGGGCTTTGTCCATTGGATTCAATTTATTTTCGGTAAATATACAGTTACCTCTACGCCAAAATATGTCATAGTCTAAAAAAAATCACAGATATTTTTTCAATGCGCTTTCATGCATTTCCTTTACTTTTTTCACAAACCAGTCAGGCTCAAGTGCAATCACATCACAGCTATAGGATAGTATTTGTTTCAAAAACTCATAATTGTAGCAGATTTCCAATGAAATCTTAAATTCCTGCTCATTATCTATCAAAATGACTTGAGAAGGGTGCAAAGGTAGGGTTCTCAG
>JANRLU010000014.1:0-12064 GCA_033762275.1 Thermonemataceae bacterium
TAAAAATTATTCTTGAATTTTCATGCTTCTTGCATCTACTGCTCCTAAGGATTTATTTTCACGAGAAGCTAATTCTAATATTTTGTCGTATTGTTCGGGAGATAGGTCGTTATAGAAATAATATACAGGATTTACTTTTTCTCCTTTAAATATAACTTCGTAGTGTAGGTGTGGGGCAGTGGAAAAACCTGTACTACCTACATAACCAATACACTCACCTCTTTTTACTTTTTGCCCTTTACTTACATTAAATCTGGACATATGGGCGTATAAGGTTGTGTATTCTTCGCTATGCTTGATTTGTATTTCGTTGCCATAACCTCCAAAATTATTATTGGCTACCGTAACTTCTCCATCAGCTGTTGCGTAAATAGGCGTTCCGTGCGGGGCGGCGAAATCTATACCAGGGTGAAATTGGGCTCCTCCAAAAATAGGATGGAATCTCGTGCCAAAACCCGAAGTAAGGCGAGTGAGTTCTTTGTTAGATATAGGTTGTATGGCAGGTATGTGAGCTAATCTGTCTTCTTTACTACGAGCCATTTGCATTATTTCGTCATAAGATTTGCTCTGTACATACATTTTGCGTTTGAGACGGTCTATTTTTTGAAGTGTGCTAAGTACTAATTTTTCACTATTTAATCCTTTTTTGAGCAAATCTGCATATTTATCGGCTCCACCCGCTCCAGCTATACGAGCAGACATAGGAACTGGATCGGCAGAGAAAATCACTCTGTATACTTTATCATCTCTTTCTTGTAAAGAACTCAGAACCTTATCTGATTCATCTAACTTCTTGTTAATCAGTTGATAATAACTCTTTAGTTCCTCTATTTCTTTAACCAATTCAGCTTCTTTGTCTGATTTATGGAATTGTGCATATAGAAAAATATAGCTCAAGCCAAACAAGCCTGAAAAAAAGATAAAACCTATTATATTAAGAAGAATATCTGATTTTTTTACCTGAACCCGCTCATAACGGCAAGATTCCGTGTCATAATAATACTTGATTTTAGCCATAAAAACACTTTTCTTAATAAAAGAAAGAAATGAAAGCCCCAAAATTATGGATTATTACGTAAAACGCAAAACAAAAGTTTAAAAATAAGATTGTTTTTAAAATAAATATCTTTGATTGTCAAAGTAAAATAAATAAAAAATAAAATGAAAATAAAAACTATTTGCCTTTCTCTAATTTGGCTTTTTCGGTACAAAACCTTACTTTTGCCTTTCAAATACTCAATATTTTATACTTTATATTATTTTATACTTTATATTCACTACTACTAATGACTTCTCACGAAATACGCCAGCAATTTCTCGATTTTTTCAAGGAAAAAGGGCATTTAATTGTGCCTTCAGCACCTTTAGTACTGAAAAACGACCCGACCCTGATGTTTGTAAACTCAGGAATGGCACAGTTTAAAGATTTCTTTCTGGGAACAAAGCCAGCGGCATCACCTCGTATCGCTGATACTCAAAAATGCCTTCGTGTAACAGGAAAACACAATGATTTGGAAGATGTAGGACACGACACATATCACCATACACTCTTTGAAATGCTCGGAAACTGGTCTTTTGGCGACTATTTCAAGAAAGAAGCTATTGAGTGGTCTTGGCAGTTACTGACAGAAGTATATAAATTACCCAAAGACAGATTGTATGCGACTGTATTTGAGGGAGATGTAAAAGAAAATCTTCCTGCGGATATGGAGGCTTTTGAACTCTGGAAACAATATCTTCCTGAATCTCAAATTCTGTTTGGAAACAAAAAAGATAATTTCTGGGAGATGGGAGAGGTAGGACCTTGCGGACCTTGCTCAGAAATTCATATAGACCTGCGTGATGAAGCAGAAATTGCTAAAATAGGAGGCAGAGAGTTTGTAAACCAAGACAATCCGCAAGTGATTGAAATTTGGAACAATGTATTTATGCAGTTTGAGCGTAAAGCAGACAAGTCGCTTGTACCTCTTCCAGCACAACACGTAGACACAGGAATGGGCTTTGAAAGGCTTTGTATGGCAATTCAGGGCAAAAAGTCCAATTACGATACTGATATTTTCCAGCCTCTGATTCAGTTTGTTGGCGGAAAAGCTGGTGTAATCTACGGAAACGATAAACAAACAGATATTGCGTTGCGTGTAATCGCTGACCATATCAGAGCTGTGGCATTTACCATTGCAGATGGACAGTTACCTTCAGCAACAGGAGCAGGCTATGTAATTCGTAGAATTTTAAGACGTGCTGTTCGTTATGGTTATTCGTATTTGGGTTTCAAAGAACCGTTTTTCAATGAAATTGTGCCTTTGCTCGCAACGCAATTTGAAAAGGTGTTTCCTGAACTCAAAGCACAAGAAAAGTTTGTACAAAATGTGATTTTAGAGGAAGAACGTTCTTTCTTGCGTACTCTGGATAACGGTTTGAAACGTTTAGATAATTATTTTGAACAAAACTCCAATACACAAACCATTGAAGGGAAAACGGTATTTGAATTGTATGATACCTACGGATTCCCTCAAGACCTTACAGCTCTGATTGCGAAAGAAAAAGGCTTTGGAATTGATGAAGAAGAATTCAAAAAAGAATTAGAAATACAAAAAGATCGCTCTCGTAAGGCTCAAAGCCAAGAAACTAGCGATTGGGTAATTGTCAATGAAAGTAATTTTGATGTAGAGTTTATTGGCTACGATTACACAGAATCAGTTTCCAATATCCTGCGTTATAGAAAAGTAAAAGAGAAAAATAAGACCTTGTATCATTTTGTATTAGACAGAACACCTTTTTATGCAGAAAGTGGCGGACAGGTAGGGGACACAGGTGCTTTTGAAATCCATACTCTGGATATTGTAAATCATCAAAATGAGGCTTTTAAAGTACTTATCACAGATACAAAGAAAGAAAATGACTTGATTATCCACATTTCTGAGGATAAAAATGCTGAAAAATTGATAGAAGTAATCACAAATAATCTGAATACTTCCATTACAGCCAAAATTAACGTTCAGAAAAGAGTTCTGACTAAAAATAACCATACTGCTACACATTTATTACAAGCTGCTTTACGTCAGGTATTGGGCAATCATATTGCTCAGAAAGGCTCTCTTGTTAATGATACGCTTTTACGTTTCGATTTTTCGCATTTTACTAAACTGACAGATGAGGAAATAGTGAAAATAGAAAATATGGTCAATGAAAAAGTAAGAGAAAATATATCTTTAGATGAACGCAGAAACGTTCCCATCCAAGAAGCTACTGAAAAACTCGGTGCTACAGCTCTTTTTGGTGAAAAATATGGTGATTTTGTGCGTGTAATTACCTTTGATGAGCATTTTTCGAGAGAATTGTGTGGTGGTACACACGTAAAATCGACAGGTGAAATAGGATTTTTCAAAATTATTTCAGAAAGTTCCGTGGCTGCGGGTGTGAGACGTATAGAAGCTGTTACGGCAGTAGAAGCAGAAAAAGTTTTGCAAAGCGAACTCAGTACCTTAGCAGAAGTAAAAGAAATACTCAAAAACCCGAAAGATGTTGTAAAATCTATACAAACTCTTTTGGAAGAAAAAAATACCTTACAAAAGCAGTTAGAACGCTTTGAACAGGCTCAGGCACAAGCAGAAAAACAGCGTTTAGTTTCTGAAAGCCTCTCCAAAGTAGGTAATATCAATGCGATTATTGGCAAAGTGAATGTTAATAATTTTGATTATGTTAAGCAGATTGCTTTTGACCTCCGTAATCAACAAGAAAATCTGTTTGCCGTACTTGTGGGAGTGGTCAATGAAAAACCACAAATTACAGTAATGATTTCTGAGAATTTAGTTACAGAAAAAGGCTTAGATGCTTCTAAAATTGTAAAAGAACTGGCGAAGGAAATCAAAGGTGGTGGGGGCGGACAGAACTTCTACGCCACAGCAGGCGGAAGTGATGTAAGTGGAGTAGAAAGAGTTTTATCAAATGCGAAAAATATACTGAATTCTTAAAAAGAAGAACAAGAACTTATGAATTTGTCAGAAAAATATGAATTAGTGATTGGTTTGGAGGTACACGCTCAGCTTCGAACCAAGGCAAAGGCTTTCTCCCCAGAAATAAATAGTTATGGAGATTTACCCAATACCAATATCAGCGTGGTTACGCTGGCTCATCCTGGCGTGCTTCCAAAAGCCAATAAAACAACTTTTGACTATGCTATTCGTATGGGCTTGGCATTAGGCTCAAACATTACACGAGAAACTATTTTTGCTCGTAAAAATTATTTCTACCCAGATTTGCCTAAAGGTTATCAAATCACACAGGATAAAACGCCTATTTGTACAGGTGGTGAAGTTTTGATACAAGTCAAAGAAGAAAATAATCGTGAGAAAATAATCCACTTGACGCGTATGCACTTAGAAGAAGATGCAGGGAAATCAATGCACATAGAGGGTGAAGAGGAAAGTTTTATAGATTTAAACAGAGCAGGAGTTCCATTGATAGAAATTGTTTCGGAGCCTGAACTTCGTAGCCCTGAAGAAGCCTATTGGTATCTTTATGAAATCAGGAAGTTGGTTCGTTATTTGGATATTTGTGATGGAAATATGGAAGAAGGCTCACTCCGTTGTGATGTAAATGTTTCTGTACGACTCAGAAATACTGAAAAATTTGGTACAAGGGTTGAGGTGAAAAATATTAATTCCTTTACCAACGTAAAAAGGGCTATTGAGTATGAATTCGAACGCCAAACAGCACTTTTGGAAGAAGGCAAAAGTTTCCCGCAAGAGACGCGTATGTTTGATGCCACTACAGGTAAAACTTATAGCCTTCGTACCAAAGAAAGTTTAAATGATTATCGTTATTTCCCCGAACCAGATTTAACACCCGTAATTGTTGATGGAGCATGGATTGAGCGTATCAAGGCTGAAATGCCTGCTTTGCCTCGCCAGTTGTACGATAAATTTACCAAACAATATGGGTTAAGTGATTATGATGCTTCTCAGCTCACAGATGATAAAGCAATGGCTTTGTATTTTGAAGAAGCTTGCAGAAACACCAAAAATCAGAAAGGGGTTGCCAATTGGCTTCTGGGAGCTGTGAGGGCACACCTTAACGAGTTAACGATGGATATTTCAGAGTTTGAAGTACCTGCAAGTCATTTGGCTGGACTTGTCAACCTTATTGATGAAGGAAAAATAAATAATAACATTGGCAAACAAGTATTTGCTAAAATGCTTGAAAACCCAAGATTAACAGCCCTTGAGATTGCACAAGCAGAAAATTTAGTGGTAGAAAGCAACTCTGATGAACTTTTAGAACTTATTAGAAATGTACTTGCCAAATATCCTGATAAAGTGTTGGAGTATAAAAATGGTAAAAAAGGTTTGCAAGGATTATTTGTAGGAGAGGTGATGAAAGCTACGAATGGCAAAGCTGACCCAAAACTCACCAACCAACTGATAATGGAAGAGTTGAATAAGTAATTAGTTTAAGCTAAACTTTATCTTAGATAATAAAAATTATATTAAATAGATAAACCTATGTCTTTAAAATCTAAATACGCAAAAGAGTCTTTTACCACAATGACCGAAATGGTATTACCTAATGATACTAATACGCTTAATAACCTGATGGGGGGGCGTTTGATGTATTTTATGGACGTTGTGTCAGCTATATCTGCTTTAAAACATTGTAATAGAGTAGTAGTAACCGCTTCTGTGGATAATATTTCTTTTAAAGAACCTATTCCTTTGGGCAGTGTAGTAACTTTACAAGCACAAGTAACTCGTGCTTTCAGCTCATCTATGGAAGTACATATAGAGGTTTTTGCTGAAAATCCTGTTAAGCAAACAAAAATAAAAACAAACAGTGCTTTTTTTACTTTCGTAGCCGTAGACCAAGTAGGCAATCCTATCAATGTTCCTGAACTAATCCCTGAAACCGCAGAAGAAAAACTTTTATTCGAAGGAGCTTTACGTCGTAGGCAGCTACGTCTTATTTTAGCAGGAAAAATGAAACCTGAAGATGCAGGCGAACTCAAAGCATTATTTCAGTAATACACATTTTAGTAGATACATACGGCCGCGTGTATCTACTAAAATGGATACCCTATACCAATATTGAGCGTTGCGGAACTTGAGCCTCCAAGTAAGTTTTTTAGCTTTACATTGGGTAAAACAAAACGCTCGTTGGTAGGCAAAGAAGGGTCTAATACTCTAAGTCCTAAGTCTAAACGTAGAAGAAGAAAAGAAAAATCGAAGCGAAAACCAGCCCCCGCAGCAACTGCCAACTGCTCATAAAAATTACTTTTGAAAACACTATTCTCCAAACCATTGTCCCTAAGCGTCCAGATATTACCAATATCTACAAATAAGCCCATATTTATAAAACTCCAAACTCTGAATCTTAACTCTGTATTAGCCTCTAATATGATATTTCCCTGCCTTTCTACATTACTTAGGGAGTCTGGAGCTTGATAACCGCCAGGTCCCAAACGCCTTTGCACCCAAGCTCTCATTGTATTTCCCCCAGAAAAAAAGAATTTTTCGTAGGGTAGTATTTCTGATTGCCCATAAGGAATAGCCATACCCGCAAAAAGCCTGTATACCATTTTGGTGGGCTTTCTTTTACTAAGTGGTTGGTATAATCTTATTTCGTTGGAAAAACGTAGAAATTTAAAGTACTCCAAGCCCAAAAATTTATTTTCATTCAGATACTCTTGATTAAATAGATTAAGAATAGTACCTCCAAATTCTGCACTTGGTCGCCAATATTTCTGAAAAGTGTTTTCTCTGTGGTTAATACTGTTGTATTCGTAGTATAATTTTGTACCAGTAATCAGAGCATTTCTGAAACTGAGAGCTAAATTATTACCTTGCAGCGAAAAATCAGAAAGAAGTTGCTCAAAATCCGCATCTATGCGATACGTATTGATAATATTGAGGTCAATGGGAGAGAAGCTAAAAGTTTTATGTGGAAACTTAAAGAAATTATAACTTAAAGACAAGTTAAAGTTTCTTCTTCCATATTCTGGACGAGCCACAAAAGAAACCCCCGCACTTAATCTCGTAGTAGGATTTAGCCGATTTATAGCTGCTTTCTGCGTCCACTTACCCGGAAACAACAACAAAGGAGCTATATAACTTGTATTAAAACTTACTTGAGTGGTTCTATACACGCTACCCGCATCAATAAAACTTGCTTGCCCATCTATGGAAAACAGAAAATTATTCTCTAAAATCCCGCAACCTCCAAAAATATTTCTAATGCCCAAAGAGGTATTGAAAAAAGGACCTGGTATATTCTGAGAAACACTCATACCTATATCATTGATATTGCTAAACTTTTCGTAAGGGGTAGCAATAATAGATACATCTAAATCGCCTCTTCGGTTATCTTGCGTTTGGAGGCTTCTAAACTTAAATAAATTGAGTGAAGCAAGGTTTTGGTTGGTTTTGTCAAAATTAGCTTTTTTGTAAAAATCAGATGGCTTAATAAGAATTTTGTTGGATAGTATTTTTTGAGAATATTTTCTTTTTCCATAAAAAAAACGAATGGGATTTTCAATAGGATAAAAGCTTATATTGGTCGTATCTAAGACTTTATCTTCCTCTTCTTTGATGAAAAATGAGATTTTCTTTATTTTATATTGAATGTGTTGTCCTAAAATATTATCTAAGTAGATTTGTGCTACAGCATTACCAATTGTGTTTTGGCTGATGAAAGCCGTATCTTTCTTTTGTGGATTATTGATGATATATCTAACATGAGAAATATTGAATGCTCTTACTTTTAGGTCTGTATCAGCATCTCTTCCCATAAATATTTCTTCTGTCTTATCTATGGTTGTATCTATCTGAATAATGATATACTGTTTATCAAATCTATAAAAACCATTTTCTAATAATAAACTTTCTATACGATTTCTTTCTGCTTCTAAGTTATTTCTTTCTATATTTTTACCTATTTTAACCAAACTTTCTGAACTCTTAATAAGAGAATCAATAACAGGATTATCAGTGATATAATACAAACTATCTATTTTGTGAGCTAAACCTTCATTTATATTATAGGTTATGTTTACTGTTTTTAGTGTATTTTTGCTCAGTAGAGGTTTAGCAGAATCCACTGATACACTCACCTTACCTGCAAAGTATCCTTTGGAAAAAAGATATTTTTCCATTTCTTTTCTGGTTTTTTCAGTATTTTCTGGATTGTAAATGCTATAAGGTTCTCCAACAACTCTCATCCAGAAATTGCCTTTTTCTTTTTCCTCAAAAAGAGCATTCATTTTTTTCTCTTTTTTCTTCTTTATCTTAAAAAATTTTCTTTCTCTATTTTTATTGTAGGCTCTCAAAAGGGCGGTGTCATACTTAGCTTGCGTACTTTCTATGCGATAATCTATATAAGCGTTTTTCCTTAGTTTTTTCTCCATTTCTTTTTGTAAAACTTTTACATTAGAAGGATTTTTATTGATAGATTCACTATATTCTGCTTTTATTGTACTATCTTTGATACGTTTTTTCTCTAATTTTTGCTTACTTCTTTCATAAATAGAGGCATAAGGCATAAATTTATATAATTTACGATTGATACGTTGCCGATACAGAGCTTCCAAATCAGCACTTGGAATATCTTTATTTCCTTTAATAGCTTGTTTGTATAAAACATATTCAGATGGAACTAAAGTTGAGCAGGAATAGAGAAAAAACGAAAAGTAAACTATTTTTTTTTGGATTAAGCGAAACATATGATTTCTAAAAAATGGCAAAAACTTATAAATTCTTTGCAATATAAGAAATATCGCAAAGAAGAAAATTTATTTTTGGTAGAAGGTGTTAAAAGTGTTTTAGAACTTATAAAAAGCGACTTCACTATAAAAAAAATCTTTTATACAGAAATTTTTGAGAAAAAATATACAATCCCTACATCTATATCTTCTGAAATGGTTAGTATAGAAGATTTAAAGGGTATCTCTTTTTTAGAGAACAATCAGGAGGTTCTGGCAGTAGTTGAGCAAAAGAGCAACAAGGAATTAGTTGACTATAGTAACGAACTATTGATAGCATTAGATAATTTACAAGACCCAGGTAACTTAGGTACTATCATACGTGTCGCTGATTGGTATGGTATAAAAAAAGTTATTTGTAGCAGAGAAACAGTTGATTTTTACAACCCAAAAGTAATAGCTGCATCTATGGGGAGTTTTATGCGTGTAGAGGTATTTTACGCAGATTTGAATTTTTTTCTAAAAAATGCCTTTGAAAAAGGTGAAGATATTTATGGAACTTTGCTAAATGGAGATAATATTTACAAAACTCCGTTAAGAAAAAAAGGAATCGTTGTGATGGGAAACGAAGCTAAAGGTATCTCGGAAGAATTGTTACCCTATATTACACAGAAAATAACTATACCAAGAGTAGGAGGGGCTGAATCTTTAAATGTTGGTATTGCAACAGCAGTTGTAATAGACAACTTCTTTAGAAATTGAAATCATGTTAAAAATAAATTACAAATGACCCGCTTCTTTTACTAAACGTTCTTCAAAATTACTACCCATATACCTTTTGATAACTCCATAGATAATATATAAGAGGGGTATCATCAGAATAGCAATAACAAACTTGTAAATATAGTTGATAATGCCAATGGATATAACTTCTGCGATAGACCATTGAGGATAAAAAGCTATTATAAGTACCACAAAACTATCAAAAAGTTGAGATATAAGCGTAGAGGTTGTTGCTCTTAACCATATATTTTTACTACCTGTTACCCTTCTTAGATGAAAAAAAACATAAGCATCTGCAATTTGTGCAATAATAAAGGCAGTAAGAGAACCTAATATAATTCTGTTACTCTGACTAAATATTTTTTTGAAAGCAAAATTTATATTGAAATATTGGTTGTTTTCATCAACTGAATTGTATTTTAGCCAGCTATCGGCAGGCTCTACATACATAGCAACCCCCATACTTAAAAAAGCATAAAGAATAATAGTTGCGGCTAACAAGCTAATTCTTCTTACACCTTTTACCCCAAAATATTCATTGATAATATCTGAGGTAACAAAAACAACAGGCCAAATGATAACGCCTGCTGTTAGGTTAAAATCCAATAAAAAATTCGCAAAAAGCTTGATCTGGGAGGGGGCAAAACCTAAAGTTTTCTCTAAAGAAAATATCTTTGTTCCAATGATTTCAGCAATAAGGGCATTACTAATGACTATTGCTCCAAGTATAAGGTATAAATTTCTTTTTTTATTTTGATATAATATTTCTTCTTTCATTAGTTGTTTTTATCAATAAATAAGTAATAAAGTTGATTAAGCTAACTGTTTTCTTCATTTCCTAATTCGTCTTCTAACTCTTTCATAAAAATAGCATCTACGGCTTCTTCTTCGGTAGGGAGAAGTTCCAAAACCTTATCTAATTGTGATATCTTGATAAGTTTCAGTACATGTTCGCTTACACCAACTAAGACCATTAAACCTTTTAATTCAGAGCTTATTTTATGAGCTACCAAAATAGCACTCAATCCAGAAGAATCTACATACTTTACATCTTTGAGATTTAAGATTATATTTTTTAGTATATCAGCGTTTTCTTCTTTTAAGGAGATGAATAGCTTTTTAATTTCTAAGGCATTAGAAGCATCTATTTTATTTACTAACATTTTTAGTAAAATATATTTTTCTTCTTTTTTAACTTCAAATAGTTCGTTTTTCATTGTTTTTTAGTGTTTTAATGTGGAATTTATATAATCTAAAATACTCTTTTGTATATCTTCAAGAGAATTTTGTACATGAGGCGTAAACCTGCGTGCTAAAACAGTTTCATATAGCTCTATATACCTTTTACTTATCATTTCTATAACTTCTGTGGTCATTGGAGGGATTTTTTGGTTATCTTTTCCTTGAAAGCCATTTTCTATAAGCCACTGACGAACAAATTCTTTAGATAATTGTCTTTGAGGTATATTTTTTCGTAAATTCTCCTCATAATCATCTTCGTAAAAGTATCTTGAGGAGTCTGGCGTATGAATTTCATCTATCAAATAGATTTCTTCGTTATACAAGCCAAACTCGTATTTAGTATCTACAAGAATCAAACCTCTTTGGTGAGCAATTTCGCTACCTCTCTGAAACAAAAGTCTTGTATATGTTTCTAATTGCTCATAATGCTCTTTGCTCAATATATTTCTCTGGATAATTTCATCTTTACTTATATCTTCATCATGCCCTTCTTTAGCTTTTGTTGTTGGTGTAATGATAGGAGTAGGAAAGGCTTCATTTTCCCGCATATTCTCAGGCATTTCTACGCCACAAATCCATCTTTCACCCGTCTGATAGGTTCTATAAGCGTGCCCTGTTAGATAGCCTCTAATGACCATTTCAACGGCAAAAGGTGTACACTTTTTGCCAATAGTAACATTTGGGTGTGGATTCACCTCCGCCCAATTCGGTAAAATATCTCTTGTTTGCTGCAAAAAATCCCAAGCAATCTCATTAAGAATTTGCCCTTTGTAGGGGATAGGCTCTGGAAGAATTACATCAAAAGCTGATATTCTATCAGTAGCCACTACCGCCATTTGATTAGTAGCTAAATAATAAACATCTCTGACTTTTCCTTTGTAAAAGCCTGTTTGTAAGGGAAATGTAAAGGTGGTTGAAGTGATAGCCATTAGCTTCGCTGATTTTCAATTGTTTTTTAGGGCAAATTTAAAAAACTTTTATAGTTTCTTTATTTTTTTCATCATAAAAATACCATTTTCCTACTTTTTTTCCTTTCTGATATTGTCCCTTTAACTTTAATTTTCCAGTCTTATCAAACTCTTGGTAAGAACCTTCCAAAACATCTTGTTGATAGTGAGCTTCCACACATATTTTTTCTCTTTTTTTATCGTAATAACTAAATGATTTGCCGTTTTTTCTACCCTTTTCGTAGTATTTTCTTTCCCAAAGATGCTGCTCAATATTGTATAAATTTACTTCTCCATTCAACTGATTATCAATATATTGGGCTTCGAATACTATATCACCATCCTCATTGTAAAAACGACTTGTTTTATATTTTTCTCTATCACTATATTCACTGAGTTG
>JANRLU010000015.1:0-4626 GCA_033762275.1 Thermonemataceae bacterium
TTTTTAGCAAAAAAGAGTATTATGATGAAATAAAAAAATTGCCTTTTAGTGATGAATCCAAAAATCTTACAAAAAATGAAAGCATTTAGTAAAAAATTAGCGATGAGCCTGAGTTTCTTAGCTTTAAGTTTCTCCGCTTCGGCTCAAAATGTAGTAGTACCCAGTAATTCCAATGACGATATGATGTTTTGGATATTGGTTGGACTTATAGGACTAACAACTGCCATTATTGTCCTACTGATTGTTATAGCCTTCCAACTTATCAATATTTTACAAAAATCTACTGCCCCTATTGATAAAAACGAGCAAGTTACTTTCTGGGAGAAGTTCATCGGTTTTAAACCAAAAGCAATGGAGCAAAAACTTCTCTTAGATGAAGATTTTGATGGTATCAAGGAGTTAGATAACCCTATCCCTGCTTGGTTCAACTGGTTTTTTGGTGTAACTATCGCCTTTGCTGTGTTGTATATGCCTATTTACCACGTATGGAAGGTTTGGGATTTGCAAGAAGTAGAATACGAAAAAGAAGTAAAAGTAGCTGAAATCAAAAAAGAAGCCTACCTCAAAAAAGTAGCCAATAGCATTGATGAGAAAAATGTGAAAGCCGTTACTGACGCAGGGCAACTCAAAAACGGAGAAGCAGTGTTTAAAGCTAATTGTGCCTCTTGCCACGGACAAAAAGCTGAAGGCTTAATAGGTCCTAACCTCACAGACGAATATTGGTTGTATGGTGGTCAGGTTACTAATATATTCAAAATAGTAAAATACGGTAACAACAAGGGTATGCCCGCTTGGCAAAAACAACTGAATCCTTTACAAATACAACAAGTGAGTAGCTATGTACTTAGCTTGAAAGGCTCTAACCCTCCTAATGCTAAAGAACCACAAGGTACTAAAGAAGAAGGCGGAGCAGCAAGTGAGAAGGCTGTTTCTATGAAATAGAAGTTCATTTATTGGTTTTATTAACGGCTTTGCAATATTGCAAAGCCGTTTTTCATTTTAACAATGACCTAAATCAGCTTTTTCTATGATTTTTGTAAGATAGCGAGCAAAAAAATGCCTATACCTTTGTGGAAGTTATGGGAACAACAAAAAATCTGACTAAATGCTTTACTTTTAAGTAAATAGTTTCTTAATTTTTTGTGTATAACTTCTAATTTTTATCTTTATGGAAACCGAAATATTGGCTCGTGTCCAATTTGCTTTCACGGTATCTTTCCACTACATATATCCACCTGTAAGTATAGGTTTGGGTGTTATTTTGGTCATAATGGAAGGAATGTACCTCCGCACCAAAAATAAAATTTACCACGATATGACCCGATTTTGGGTAAAAATATTTGCCCTTATTTTCGGGATAGGTGTTGCCACAGGTATTGTGATGGAATTTGAGTTCGGCACAAATTGGGCAACTTACTCGCGTTATGTAGGTGATATTTTTGGCAGTGCCTTAGCTGCTGAGGGTTTATTTGCTTTCGCCTTAGAGTCAGGCTTTTTAGGTATTTTACTCTTTGGTTGGAATAAAGTTTCTCCGAAAGTACACTTCATTGGCACTATTGGTGTTGCTTTGGGCTCTATGTTTTCGGCTATTTGGATTGTGGTGGCTAATAGTTGGATGCAAACCCCCGCAGGTTATAAAATCGTAGGTGAAGGCTTGAAAGCAAAAGCCGAAATTACAGACTTCTGGGCAATGGTGTTTAGTCCTTCCTCTACGGATAGACTTTCTCATGTGCTTATTGGGGCTTGGCTGGCAGGTGCTTTTTTGGTGCTCAGCGTAAATGCTTATTATATTCTAAAAAATAAATATTTGGAAATAGCCAAACCCGCTTTCAAAATAGCTTTGGTTGTAGCCTTAGTAGCTTCTTATTTGCAACTATTTACAGGGCATCGCTCAGCAGAAAATATAGCCGAATATCAGCCCGCCAAATTAGCTGCTTTTGAAGGACATTATGATAGTTTAGCTGTAGGAGATTTGTATTTGGTAGGCTGGGTAAATGAAAAAGAAAAAACAGTACAAGGTATCGCTATTCCTAAGTTCCTTACGTTTTTAGTTCATCAAGATTTCACCACACCCATTAAAGGGCTTGATGCTTTTCCAAAAGATGAGATACCTACTAAAGTAAATGCAGTTTTTCAGCTCTATCACATAATGATTAGCGTTGGTATGGTACTAATCGGCTTGAGTACACTAGCGGCTTTCTTATGGTGGCGAGGGAAATTATTCGCCTATAAATGGTTGATGCAAGTCTTTGTTTGGTCGGTACTTTTACCCCAAATTGGTAACCAAGTAGGTTGGTTTGCCGCAGAAATGGGCAGGCAACCTTGGATAGTGTATGGCTTGTTAAAAACAAGCGAAGCTCTCTCCAAAACCGTAACTGCCGAACAAATATGGTTCTCTCTTATTTTATTCACTTTGGTATATGTGCTACTTTTTGTCTTGTTTATTTATCTGCTTAACAAAAAAATACAACACGGACCCGAACACCACGAAATGGAAGAACACAGAACCAAACAAAATTTTGATTTAAACACAGCTACTAACTAATTCTTTTATGGGAACTTTTTTAGGTATTGATTATGCAACTTGGTGGTTTCTCATTCTTGGAGCAACTATCACTGGATATGCCATTTTAGATGGTTTTGATTTGGGCGTTGGGGCTTTACATTTATTTTTGAAAAAAGAAGAAAGTAGAAGAGTGGCTCTTAATGCGATTGGTCCTGTTTGGGACGGAAACGAGGTATGGTTAATCATCACGGGAGGCGTGCTTTTTGCAGCTTTCCCCCCTATTTATGCCACAATGTTTTCTGCCTTTTATATTCCACTGATGTTATTTTTAATAATGCTCATATTCAGGGCAATAGCTATTGAGTTTAGAAGTAAAGAACCTATGCTTTGGTGGAGAAAAATGTGGGATATTGCCTTTTCTGTATCAAGTATTATCATTGCTTTAGCTTTGGGAGCTGTGTTGGGCAACGTTTTACAAGGTTTTCCTATTGGGGCAGATGGCGAATTTGTAAGAGGAACAGGTTTTTATTTCATCAACCCTTTCTCGGTTTTGGTAGCTATTACAAGTTTAGCTTTATTCAGTATGCACGGAGCTTTGTATCTGAGTATGAAAACCGAAGGTAGACTCTATGCCAAAGTTACTTTTCTTATACGTAGTACAACTATTTTCTTTGTCATCAGTTTTATTATTCTCACATTATTTACGATTTTGTATGTACCTCATTTGGCTCATAATATCAAGAATAATGTTTGGCTTTTCCCTATACCAATCATTTTGATATTTCTGATTGCCAATATCACCCGACAAGTATCCAAAAGAAAATACAGAATAGCTTTTGCCTCTTCTGTGGTGGTTATTGCTTTACTATTGATTATTGTTTCGGTGGAGTTGTTTCCTGTGATGATACGCTCCACTATCAACGAAGCCTATAATCTAACGGTCTATAATTCTTCGGCTTCAAGCAAATCTCTGAATACTATGCTGATTATCGCTATGGTGGCTGTTCCTCTCATTCTTTTTTACACAAGTTTTGTCTTTTGGACATTTCGAGGAAAAGTAAAAATAGATGAAAACAGCTACTAAAGCAAGAAGGCTGCCAAATGGCAGCCTTCTATTTTTCTAATAAACTTTCTGCTGTCATTTCTTGTGGCTGCTCCAAACCCATCAAATCTAAAATAGTAGGAGCTATATTTGCCAAAATACCATTGCGTAACTTATATTTTTTTTCCTGACTCACCAAGATACAAGGCACTAAATTGGTACTATGAGCAGTGTTGGGCGTTCCGTCTTCATTTATCATATAATCGGCATTGCCGTGGTCAGCGATGATTATAGTTTGATAAGCATTTTCTAAAGCTGTTTCTACCACTTTTTTCATACAAATATCCACCGCCTCACAAGCCTTGATAGCTGCTTCCATTGAACCCGTATGCCCAACCATATCAGGATTAGCAAAATTCAGACACACAAAATCTACCTCTTTTTTAACCAACTCAGGGCAAATTGCCTCTGTAATGTCATAAGCACTCATTTCTGGCTTCAAATCGTAAGTAGCTACTTTGGGAGAAGGGCAAAGAATTCGTTTTTCCCCCTCAAATTCATGCTCCCTACCTCCAGAAAAGAAAAACGTAACGTGAGGATATTTTTCTGTTTCAGCAATACGAATTTGTTTTTTATGATTTTTCGCTAAAACCTCCCCCAAAGTATTACTTAGATTATCTTTATCAAATACAACTTTCACATTCTCAAAAGTATCATCATAATTGGTAAGTGTGATGTAATATAAGGGCAGCTTTTGCATAGCAAAATCCTCAAAATCAGACTGACTAAGCACTTGTGTAATTTCTCTGCCTCTATCGGTTCTGAAATTAAAAGATATAACCACGTCATCTGGCTCAATATGAGGAGTTTGAGCTACTTTAAGAGGTTTCAAAAATTCATCAGTGATACCTTCTTCATAAGATTTTTGGATAGATTCCAACAAATTTTCTGTTATGTTTCCCAGCCCTTTCACTAATAAGTCATAAGCTAATTTTACTCTCTCCCAGCGTTTATCTCTATCCATAGCGTAATAACGTCCTATCACAGAAGCTATTTTTCCCTTGCTTTGTGGCAAATG
>JANRLU010000016.1:0-7244 GCA_033762275.1 Thermonemataceae bacterium
ATTATTTGGTTAAATCATACAAAGATAATTTAATGTACATTGGTGATAATTTTAATTTCTTCCAAAAAATGTACTACTATAAAGATTCTCTTTATCAGATGAAGTGGAAAATCACAAAGAATACCAAAAATATACTTGGCAAAAAATGTAGTGAGGCGAAGCTTTCCTTTAGAGGTCGTAATTATACGGCTTATTATTCCCAAGATTTTGGTGTTTCAGAGGGTCCATGGAAATTTTTTGGTTTACCTGGTCTTATTTTAGAAGTAAAAAGTGATGATGGAGAATACACTTGGATAGCCATAGAAATTAAGAAAAATCCGAAAGAGAAACTCAAAAATATATCTTACACTAATGCTAAATATACAAGCCGACAGGAGTTTATCAAAGATTATATTTCCAATTTTAATAAAATGATAGCCAAGCAAAAAGCCACAGGACGTAATGGTTTTCTTAAAATTCAGAATGAAGAAATATTTTATCCTGAAGCCCAAAAAGAGTTTGGTATTGGTTATTAAGAAAACAATTTATATATTTTGACCAACCTATTTGTTACACAAACTTGATATTGATAGAATAATAGCTAAAAGGAATAATACCATATTTACAATTTTCTACTGCATATTTTAGTCAAAATCGGGGTTTAATATAATGCCTCACAACAAGAATATTGCCATAGATATTCATCTAAAAAATGTATTAAATATTTCTGGTTTTAAATAAATAACCTTGAAATAATTTGGTGGCTCGTTATTTTATATTAAAAGTTTAATTTTTAGGAAAATTTATAACATAAGAAACTTTTTTAATACCCAAATCATTCTTTCAGAGGTATTTGCGTCAAAGGGCTCTAAGGCGTAGCTACCAAAACAGACTTGTATTTCTAATCCTGCAAGCCTGAAATAGTTTTTAAAATCCTCTTCTGTAATTGCCATTACACGCTCCTGAAAAAAATAACTTTCGCTCTCCACATCAAAAGAAATATCTTTGATAATAAATCTATTTTGGAAAGTTTTTTGTATCCGAAATTCAATATTATCAATATTTTTTTGTTCTGATAAAGGTAATATCTTGGTGATTTTGTCTGCATTAAAAAAATCTATAACCAGCAAGCCTTCCGAATGAAGATTATCCGCCAAAGATTGTATAGTTTGTATATTTTCTTCGTCTGTTTCGAAATAACCAAAACTTGTGAAAAGATTAAAAACATAGTCAAAATAACCAAGACGGAAAGGCTTACGAATATCATGTACAAAAAAATGTAGATTGGGCAAATCGCCATATAGTTTTTGGGCTTCTTTGATGCTTTCAGGGGCGAGGTCAAAACCTGTAAGCTCAAAGCCATTGCTACTTAGAAATGCGGCATGCCTTCCTTTGCCACAAGCGGCATCTAAAATTTTGGCTTTACTTGGAATTTTGAGGTACTCAGCCAAGTTGCTCATAAAAATTTGAGCCTCTGTATAATCTCTATTTTTGTAAAGAATATGATAAAAGGGAGAATTAAACCAATTCTCAAACCACGATATATTATTTTTTTCAGACATTTTTGTGTTTATTTCATTACTTGTATCCAACCCTTACAGATAGCTCCAGAAGGGGTTTCGTAGAGATAATAATACAAACCAGCTACAATTTCCTTTTGTGTGCCCCATTCATTCTGATAGCTATCATTTTTATAGATTTTCTTTCCCCATCTGTTCCAAATTTGGAGTTTAGCCCCTCCTTCTGCTATTTCAAAAGTTTCGTTGATACCATCTCCATTGGGCGTAATTACATTGGCAGGAATATCCAGCGGAGGAATAGTAATCGTCTTTTCCAAACTTTTTTTACAGCCTTTTTTGCTCAAATACGTAACTTGTAGCGTGTAAGTTTGCCCTGCATTTTGGTAGGTATGAATTTCGGGGCTTATGCCTTGCAATGTAGTGCCATCGCCCAAATTCCAAATAACATTCTCATCTGTAATATCCAAAAGAAGGCTATCAGGTACATTTAGTTTCAGGCGAATGCTATACGGACTGAAACAATCTTTACGTAGTTGAGCCTCAAAATCTAAGTTGGGTACATCATCTACTTTTATTTTTACCTTTCGGGTAGCAATACAACTATCATTTTTCAGAACCAAAGTGTAAGTAATATCCTCTTGAGGCGTGGCAATGGGATTAGGAATCGTAGGGTTATCCAAATAAGTACTCGGCGACCAAGTGTAAGTTTCTGCACCTGTAGCTGAAAGTTGTAGGCTTTCTCCTTTACAAACACTCACAGAATCTGTTACAACAAAACCAGGCAAAGTAATATCAAAACTTTGTGTAGAAACTAAAGGCGATACACAAGCCGAAGCATTGAAAACGGTGAGTGTTACTGTATAGATGCCTGAAGCGGTAAAATCAAAATAAAAATCTTTTTGGGTACTTTGATTGAGAATCTCTTGCCCACCCTGATTAAAAATTTGCCATTGGAAGTTATCAGCTCCCACAGATAAGTTTTTGAGAAACATTCTATCCACACAAACTACACTATCAGGAGCAATCACAGCAAAGTCATTTTTAGGGTCTTGAGCTTCAAAAGCTACGCTCAAATCAAAAGAAAATTTAAACGCTGCATTATTACAATTTGCACTACTATTGGCATTAGCCCAAGCTCCCGTAGTAGTTGGGAAACCACTTGTACCCCCACAAGAAGCACAAACAGCGTGATAGATTGTTCCATCTTTTGAGAAACGACTCGTGCCGCCATCTACGTGGTCGCCTCTTTCATCGGTAGCATTTTCACCAAAAAATGTTCCATACAATAAGCCTTGCATATCTTTTTTGAAAACAGCCAAATAAAAATCACTGCCGTTGAGACTTGTGCTGCGATACGCATTGGAAGTAGTAGGTAAACCTCGTGTATCACTTGAATTATTATGCCCTCCCGAAGAAGCTTGATTAACGGCTCCACCCCAACCAGCAATGTAAATATTACCACAATTATTATTAGTAACCACCAAAAACGCCGTAGGTGAGAAATCAGGCTGCCCGTCACCAGAACCTATACGTGTACTCCAACGACTTGTGGTAAGATCTGGGCTTATTTTATGTATAAACTGCCCTCCATTGGTATTATTATACACAGAAGCACTAATAGGATAGCTACCAAAGGTTTGCCCAAAAGCGTAGACTTCTTGTTCAGCATCTAAATCTATAAAAAACGCCATATCTGCGGCACTTGTACCCAAATACGTTGCTGCAAGCAAAGTTCCTGCCGAAGAGAATTTAGCAATAAAACCATCATCACTCCCTTTGGCGGTGGGGTTAAGCGTTCCTGTAGTGGCAGGGAAATTAGTACTTGTAGTACCTCCGCCCACATAAATTTCACCTATAGCATTAGTTTTTACAGATAACCCGAAGTCTAAAGCGGCTCCACCAAAATATGTTCCCCATTGTAAGTTAAGGTTATTATCTAATTTGATGAGTAAAGCGTCTTGGCTACCAAATAAAGCTCCAAAAAAGCCCGATATAGTCGCTGAACGCGTTGTAGAAGCAATAAAAACATCATTATTAACATCTACATAAATATCTCCTCTGAGTTCATCACCGTAATTATGAATATACGTGCCTGTTCCTGCTTCCTTAATGCCATCATTACCTGCTCCCCCCAAAAGGCGAGAACGATTAAGAGAGCCATCTGTATTTAATTTCATCACAAAAATATCGCTACCATTGGCATAGTTGTTCCCCAGAATTTCGGTGCTAAATCCACCTTGAAAACTCCCCCCTAAATTTGTTGGGAAATTGGTAGAAGAAGTTGTTCCGAAAATAAGTAAATTATTGTTGTTATCTACCACTAAGCTGTGTGGCGTTTCGGAGCTATTTCCTCCTATATAGATGAGTTTTTCAAGGACTGAACCATTAGCATTGTATCTAAAAATTGCCACATCACTAATGAGTGGGTTACCACTGCTATTGATACCACCTGCCCCAATTTTTATAGCTCCGGTTACATTAGGAAAATCCGTTCCGTAGGTAGTACCACCTGCATACAAACGTCCGTTTTTATCGGGGGTAGCCGTAGTTGCCCAATTATCAGAACGCCCGCCCGAATAAGTGGAAAAAATGAGCTCAGGATCTATGACAAGCGGGTACTCGTGATTATATCCTTTTGGGAAATAGAAACTTAGCTGGTTATTTTTCAGGACAAACTCTGTCGGAACTTCTACTTTTGTATCATTGATAAGCTGATAGCTATAAGGTTTTTTTTCATACACGCTTCCCACAGAAGTTTGTATTTCCAGGGAACCGTCAGGAAGCAAGCGTGTAGCAGTAGCATATTTGATATGCATTTTTATCTGGCGAGCGTCAGCTTGAGGCTCAACCCAAAACTCATATTTGAGGGCATTTTGATGAGAAAAAATACGATAAGAAATTCCCCTATAAATCTCTTGATAAGCTAATTCTTCATAGCTATTTACATTTTCAGCCCAACGAGTGGGGTCATTACCCAAATAGTAACTTACTTTTTCTTTTGTTTCTTTGAGAGGTTTTAGAGAGGCTTTTTTATGAGCTTTTACGAACTCTACCACAAAACTATGGGCGGGCAGATGTGTATAAGACTTTGTGGAGTCTTTATGATGTAGCTCTCTGTGTTTGAAATAATCTAAGGCTTTTCCATCATAAAAGCTATACTGAAGCATATTTTGGTAGGCAAAAAGAAAGCCATTAGGCAAATCGGCTCGGTACAAAATATTTTTATCCCATTGATTTTTATTTTCTGTAAAATGAATTGGCATACTGGCTTTAGGCGTTCCGTGTTGAGCTTGCAGGCTCAACGTGAATGCAACAAAAGCCACACATAAAATTGTGGAGATTTTCATAAATCAGTGATTTTGTGCCTTAAATATAGTTATTTTTTTGTAGAAAAACAAAAGCCGAAATAGATTACTATTTCGGCTTTCTAAGAATTTATTTTGAACAAAATTTCTATTTTTTATTCTTCCTCCAAAACTGCTGGCTCATCTTCTTCTGCTTTGGGTTCATCCATATCAAAATCTCTTTCCCACTTTTTACGCTCTAATTTTTGTACTTCATCAGCCTTTTTCGCCATTTCTATCAATACAAGTAGGGCATTTTGGGATTTATCCTGCATGGTTACTTGTATTTCTGTCTGGCTTTTCTTATTTTTCATTTTTTGTACTTTTATAATACCGCCTTCTACGGGAAACTTATCTCCATATACTTGCCCAAAAGCTGATTTTTTGTATATTTTGGAAGCGATATAGCTATCTACCAAACTTTTATTGGTATAAACTACCGAAGCGTATTTGCTTGCTTGCTCTTTAAACTCTCCTTTCAATTTGCTTTCGCCCTTATTGATACCATCTTTTAGGCTGGGAGTAAGTGTAATATAGGCAGCATCGTCTTTCATTACTAAGAAGCCCATACCACCCACTGCCTCATAAACATTATCTTTTTTACTCAAAAAGCCTTTTTGCTTGCCACTAACAGCCTCTATCATTTTTTCAAAGGCTTTTTTATCTTTTACACCCAAAGAAATTACAAACTCTGGCATTTCATTTCTTTTTCCATCAAAATTTACTTTGCCCATCACCCCTACTACATCACCAGAAAGAGCTTTTGCTATATCATCACTTGTAAGATTAAGTTCTTTCAAAGATTTCTCAACTTGCTCCAATAAACTTTTTTCTTTGAGATAAGCGAATAATCCTTCTAAATTGAGTGAAAAACTGAAACCAACAGAGGCTTCCTCAATAGGAATATTTTTCAGTACGCTACCTTTTACACTTTCGTTGGCAATTTTATCGTTCAACTTATTGATTTCCTCGTTGCCTGTGTAGTCTCCATCTACTACTATTTTCCCCTTTTCAAAAGTGAAGCCTAAATTGAAAGCTGTACCTTTGTTGCTCACTCCTGCCATACCCATTGCCATTGTGGCTTGCATATTATCAGCAGAAGCTTTTTCTACGTCAATCCATACAGAAGCATCATAGGCTTTGGTGGTAGCATCTTTGAAAGATTCATTCGCTCCTAAAAGCGTTTCATTATCTTTTAAGCTAAAAAGTTTTTTTGCATCAGCAGTACCTACACCATCTTTCACCAACAACACACCCACTTTGCCTTTCCAAGCCAAGATACCTTTATTGCCTTCAAAAATTGCCATCTTTATTTTATCTTCTTCTTTAAATTCTGGCTTTTTTGTATCTTTCCAAGCAGCATCGTCTTTTACAAACTTTACTAATTTTTCTTCGTTATCAATAGCCATTACCACGCCTACTGTTCCACCTTGCTTAGCCACATCTAACTTATCAGTAAAGACATACACCTTATTGAGAAAATCAATACCTGAGTCTAAAAACTTTTTAATAAGTTCGGCACTTTTCTCCGCTTCTTTATCAGAAGCTCCCATTTCCTTTAAATTTTCTTTGGAGGCTAATTTATCCAAAGCAATAGTTTTACTGGTAAGTTGCTTGATATCCAAACGAAGCACCATAACAGCTTCTTTTGGTATGAGTTTGGTGTGCTCGGGGGCTTTAGAGCCTCCACCACAAGCCGTAATAAGAACGCTAAGAACACCTATCCAGATAATTGAAAGCGTTTTTCCAAGTACATTGTAAGATTTTTGCATAATTTTTTTTTTTACAAAATAAGGAATAATTAAACAAAAAACAAAGCTAAAGTTTATTTTTTCAGTAAGTCTCTGATTTCTGTGAGTAGTACTTCCTGAGTTGAAGGAACCGGCTTCTCTGCCTCTTTTTGTTTTTTGAGTTTGTTAATCACTTTCACTACCAAAAACATCACGAAAGCAATAATAAAAAACTCTATAGCTGTTGTGATAAAATCACCATATTTAATAGCCACTTCAGCAGTTTTTTCCTTTCCATTTTCCATTACTGCATCTTTAAGTACAATTTTCCAATCTTTTAAGTCCTTTCCCTGTACCATTCCAACCAATGGCATTATCATTCCATTAATAAACGTTGTGGTGAGTTTTGTGAAGGCAGCCCCCATGACAAAGCCCACAGCCAAATCAATGAGGCTTCCTTTTAAGGCAAATTCTTTGAATTCTTTAAACATAAAACAGGTCTGTTTTTTTGGTGAAATATTTATTATTTTCACAAATATATCAGAATTTAAAAAATTTAGACAAGTAAATTCATCTGCTTTATTTTTTTAAATCAACTTCTCCTATTATTTTTACAAGCAAATTGATACCAAACAATATGAATCCAGAACTTAAGACTTCGGCTTACGAAG
>JANRLU010000017.1:0-10590 GCA_033762275.1 Thermonemataceae bacterium
GGTAGCCTTCAATTTCGTATTTTTCGGCAAGTTGGAAGCCCTCACCTTTTTCGCAATCAATTTTATAGGCAATAAAGTTCTGATTCACAAAATCCCCCAAATTTGTATCTGCAAAAGTGGTTTTAGTCATCAACTTGCAAGGTCCACACCAAGTTGTATAAAAATCTACCATCAAAACTTTGTTTTCTTGTTTAGCCTTTGCCAAAGCCTCTTCCCAAGTTCCCTCAAAAAAACGCACTTGAGCAAAAACTTCTACACAAAAAAGGCTCATTAAGCTGAAAAGTATAATTTTTTTCATAAATTTAGGTGTTTTTGTGGGTTGTACGAGAAATCTAAGAATATGTTGCAAAAAACTCAGGGAATTTCTTTATACTTTTTAAAATACAAAGAAAGTTCCATTATTGCTAAAATCTATACGGAGCAATTTGGCTTACAAAGCTATCTCATCAATGGTGTAAGAAAAGAAAAGGCTATCTTCAAAGTGTCTCTTTTTCAGCCACTTACTATATTAGAAATGGTAGTATACCACAAAGAAAATAAAGATTCCTTGCAAAGAATTTCGGAAGTTCGTTGTGCCGAACCTTATCAAAATATTCCTTATGATATGTTCAAAACTAATACAGCTTTTTTTATGGCTGAAGTTTTAAGTAAAACTTTGCAAGGCGAGCGAGAAAACACACAAATTTTTAGTTTTTTACTTAACTATTTAAGGGGTTTAGATACAGAAGATTTTCATAGTAACTTCCCTATTTATTTTCTGCTCAATTTGATAGAAAAACTTGGTTTATTGGGGGATAACTGCGAAGTTATCTTACAAACGCTCCACGATTTGCATATTTTAAAACAAAAACCTTCATCTATGCAAAAGGAAATAGCCATACTAAACGAATTAAAATCATCTATGTATGGGTCTTTTCATTTACCTACCGCTCAACGCCGCCAGCTTTTAGACATGGTCTTAGCCTACTATCGTATTCATTTTGAGGGTTTGGGAGAGCTAAAATCTTTACAAGTACTCAGAAGTTTAGTATAAAGAAAGGGCTTTACCTAAAATAGATAAAGCCCTAAAAAACATATCATAGTTACAGTGCAAGTAAGATTTAGCAATTACCTTGCCAAAAATAAAAAACTTAGAAAATTATCTTTTTTTAGATGATTTTTTTTGTGTTTTCTTTGCTTCTGTTTTTTTATTAGGCTGTTCTTTTATAGCTTTTTGTTTCAATAAATTGAAATTATCCACAAATTCTGATTTAGGGAAGGCTTGTAGAAATACGTCTATTTCTTGGATAAGCCTTGTACTTTCTTTGGCATTACCTAAAGCAATTATCCGCAAAGCCCCTATTTTCTCCTTGATGGAGTTATCAGGGTATTTTTGGCTAAGTTCATCAAGAGCAGTGGTAACTTCCTTCCATTTCTTGGTTTCATAGAAATTAGCATAAATTAGAGCATATTCTTTTTGAGCTTCTTCATTTTTTTCCTGATTTTCAAGCAAATAGTTAGGGTTTTTCACCAAATTGGCAAAAACACTTTCAGGATATTTTGTAAAAATTAGCCTTGCAAATTCATCTTGCTTTTCCTGATTTTTTTGCTGTTTGTAAAGTAAATAAAGTAGGTAATGAACCTCTGGTTGGCGTTCGCTATCTGGGGTTCTTTTCAGGATTTGTAGATAAACTTGCTCAGCTTCAGAGAGTTCGTCTAATTGAAAATGGTAAATTTTTGCCAAATTAAAGGAGGCATTTTCCCAATTTGCCTGCGATTTGGCAACTTGCTCCTTATCCTTGAGAAGTAAAGTTCGTATTTTTTGTTTGCGTTGTTCTACTTCTGTTTTGATAAAATCTTGTTCTGCGATAGCTTTTTCTTTGTCTGTAAGGGCATCTTTGGGAGCGTTCTCATCTATTTCATTAGAAATTTTGGAGAGTAAACGCCAATTATCAGCCAATGGGCGATTTCCCCATTTTTCTCTGAAACTTTTTTTGCCTTCCTCTACTTGGCTGGGGTTATCAAAATACCAAGCACTATTTTGTTTAGTTTTTTCCTCTTTTAGTGTGGATTTTTGGAGCAACTCTTGCTCCTGTATCGCTTTCTGACGGGCTTTTTCGGCAGTTTTCTGTTTTTCTACCTCAGCTTTTACCTGAGCATTAAGGTTTTTGCTAAGAAAATCATCTAAATCTTTTTCATTCATTACAGACATTTTCTGCAAACTATCCTCCATCTGAGCCGTTCGTAAATACTTAATAAACTCATCAAGTACTTCATGGCGTTTGGCTATTTTCTCATAGCCTTCTTCATCTTTTGGTAAAAAGGCAATGGTGCTATCGTAGTACATCTTTGCTTGCTCATATTTTTTTAATTTATCAAAGTGGATTTCGGCTAAACGCAAAAAAGTATAAGGTTTTTGCTGCCCTGTACCTCTGGCTGTGCTTGCTTTTTGCAAATTTTCTATGGCTTTTGGCAGATTTTTTCTTTTGAGCTCAATCATCGCCAAATCGTAATAAATTTCATCTAAAAATTCCTGATTTTTAAGATCTTTAAGCATTTTTTGCAGAATTTTCTCTGTTTTCTCAGAGAAAACAACCACAGAGTCGCCTGTAAGTAATATTGCCAAACGAGCCTGCAATTCCATTTCGTAAGTAGGTTTATTGCGAAGCACTTTTCTATAACTCTCAAAGGCTTTATTTTCTTGGTTCAGCTTTTGATACAACTGCCCCTGCAAAAAAGCGATACGAGCCTTTTTTTCGCCTTTTTTCATCAAAGGTAGTGCCAAATCCAGACTTTTGGCAGTACGGTCGTAGTCTTGCCGAAGGCGATACAAATGAGCTTGTGTGAGGTAATAGGCTTCTAAGTTTTTGGGTTGTACCTCTATTTTTCTCAAATAGTTTTTAACCATATCAGCCTCCGTATATTCTTTCTGATGAATATAAACTTTCATCAGTTCTATGAGGGCTTTTTCTTGGGCTAATTTGTCTTTTGAGTTACCATTTACATATTTAAGGGTACTGATAGCATCTCTGATTTCGTTATTGTAAAGGCGTGCTTTGCCCACAAGCGTATAGGCATCATCAGTCCAGTTACTTTTTTCGTGCCTTTCTATGGCAAAAGCGGCTTTTTTTATACAATCCTCCAAATCAGCTTTATAGCCCTTGAGTTGGTTAGTATCAAGCAGCGGATAGACGTAAAGCACCCTATTAAAATTGTCTTTTCTACTCTCAAAGATTCTTTTTTCCACCTCTATCATTTTTTGTTCAGCCAAGAAATAACCATTGTAATGGGCAAAAACATTGTGATAATGCTTGCAAGAAAATAAAGCAAAAGCACTTAGCAAACAAATAATGAGATAAAAGGCTTTAATTTTCATTTTGTATAGAATTTTATGTTTTCAAGGCAAAAATTAGACCAACAAAGGCTAAGGGGCTTCTGTTTGAGGGCTGCTCTCAGTGGGCGAAGGCGAAGAAGTATCTTGGTTAAGTTCTTGCTCTCCAAAAAATCTTTTTTGAAATAATATAATGCTTACTACCCCCACAAAAATAGAGGAGTCAGCGATATTAAAAATAGGAGCTGCAAAATAAGTGCCCCCCCAAATAGGCAACCATTCAGGCAAAATCCCTTGCCAAAAGTCTGCGAATATCATATCTATCACCTGCCCGTGAAACCAAGCCGTTGGAGCATTAGGAATTACGTTATTTTGCAGAAAAACACCATAAAAAATACTATCAATAACATTACCAAATGCCCCCGACATAATAAGTGTCAGGCTGATGAGCAAACCCCAATGATTATTTTTATCGATGAGTTTTTTTAGATAAAAGCCTATGGCTGTTACAGCTACAATCCTGAATACAGATAAAATAATTTTCCCGTAAGGTTCTGGTAGGGTAATTCCAAAAGCCATTCCTGGGTTAAGTGTATAATGAATTTTCAGCCATTTTAGCCCTAAGAACCGAAATTCTTCTCCTAATTGCATGTTATTATAAACCCACATTTTGGAGGCTTGGTCTAATACCAATACAAGAATTGCTATTGCAATATATTTTAGATAACGCATAGAATAGAAATGAGAAAATAAACGCAAGTTAGCATTTTTTTAGCTTCAAGTAAGAAAATTTGGAGAAAACTCCTTACTTCTTCGATATGGGCAGTGTGAAACTAAAAACAGAACCTTTCCCTATTTCACTCTGAACACTGATAGTACCCGCACTTTTTTCTACAAATTCTTTTGAGAGTAACAAACCCAAACCTGTACCTTTTTCGCCTAAAGTTCCTTGTGTAATATGTTTATTATCCAGAGCAAATATTTTTTTGATTACGTCAGGAGCGATACCAATTCCTGTATCAGCCACCGAAATCTCTACAAAGTCATTTTTAGTTTTTGCTGTAACCTTTACCTCCCCACCTTCTGGCGTGAATTTCATTGCATTGGATACTAAATTTCTTAAAATCATATCTACGTAGTTGGGGTCAGCGTATACTTGTACTTCTTTGGCTATCACATATTTAAGTGTAATATTCTTTGATTGGGCATAGATTTTGAATAGTTGCAGTTGCCTATCTACCAAATCTTTGAGATTAAATACTTGAGCGTTGATACCCACCTCTTGCATTTGTAGCTTTGCCCAAGTGAGTAAGTTATTGATAAAATCAAATAATTTATCAATGGAGTTGTTCAAATCTTCAGCAGTTTGCTGTATTTCCTCCTTTGTGATTTTATCAGAAAAACGATACAAAAGATTTGTCAGAGCCTTTAGTGAGTTCAACGGACTTTTGAGGTCATGGACAATAATGGAGAAGAATTTATTTTTGGCAAGATTACTTTCTTCAAGTTTTTTCTGCGAAGCCAACAAGTCAGTGTTACTTTTAGCTAAGTTTTCGGCTGTAAGTCTCAAATTTTGTTCTTTCTCTTGTAAATTACTGTATGCTTCTGCCAAATCTTTATTTTTGCTTTGTAGTTCTTCAAAATAAGTTTTGATGGTTTTTACAGCTGGTCGGAATATAAAAAATGCCTCTACAAACAAAATAACAAGCGTGAGCACCGTAAGCCAAAACTCTATACGTCCCCAATGGGAGAGTTCGTCAGCCGCTTTTTGGTCATAAGTAAAATTAAGGTCTAACATTTTATTGGAGAACTCTCTTGCCTGCTCTTGTATGGCACTTTGCATATTTTTTACTTTCTGAAAGAATACAGCACTATCATTGGGCAGTACATCTTCTTTCAGCCTGATAATTTCTTTCAAGTCTTTAATCAGAGGCTCGTAATACACGTCCGTATTTTTGAAATCTGCTTCTATTTCAGGGGTATTGAAGCGTTCATTAAGTCCATAGTCTTTATCGCCTTTTTGTAGACCATTGTAGGCTTTTTCCAGTATTTCTAACTTACTTTCTATTTGCTCTACCAAAGTAATTGCAGAATCTTTATGGGGTGCTCTATCAAGCAGCAAAACGTAATTTCCGAGCTCTTGGCTATAAGTAGCACAAGCTCCATTAAAATTTATCATACGCCCGATATGCGAACGACGGTCAGAAGGGTTATCGGGGTCAGTAACCAAAAATTCGCTTACAAGCAAATAACTTATAATATTGACCAAAGCAACGAAAGCTAAGGCAATTATATAAATGAGCGTAAGTTTTCTATACGGAGTATGCGACATTGCGAATGATATTTACTAATTTTGAGCTAAGCAATATTTCCCAAAGCTAAATAATTTTAGTGAAAAAATAAACTTTTTATATTTTTTGGAGTTTAATAGTAAAACTATCATTTATGAATAGTAACCATATAGAGAAAATCATACGCAAATTTTCACAACACATAGGACATCAGTTTAATGAGTTTGATATGAAGGATTTGTATAAAGAAAATACAAGTTATCAGCAAACCGATGTATATGATTTCATTATAGATTTACAAGAAAAAGCCCGAAAAATCAATCTAAATATCTCAAAAAATAACATTGCTCGCCAAGAACTTGTTAGCTTTGTAGAGCGAGCTGATTTTCCCTTATTGGTATTTCTTCAAAAACCCAAAGAGGACAGCTTGGAAGCTGTGATGCTTTACAAAAATAAGAAACTGCAAACAATCGCCTATAATTTTACACACAATACAGAAGAAATTTGGCAGGCGTATCTCTCTGATAGTACTGATTTGCTCACCTATGAGGCTTGCCCCGACCAAGAGCTGAACGGGCAGATAATGATGCTTACCTGTTTTCCGATGGAGTATTTATCAGAAGATTATTACAATAAAGATAAAAAACCAAGCCCCCTACAAAGAATGTTGCGTATTCTACGCAACGAAAGAAAAGACATTACCTATATTTATATCTATGCTATCGTTGTTTCTTTGATTTCCCTTAGCTTACCTTTGGGTATTCAGGCGATTATTACGCTGATTACGGCGGGTTCGGTACTTAGCTCTACAATCGTACTAATGGTGCTCATCATAGTAGGGGTGATTATCACGGCAGGGCTACAAATAATGCAAATGACGGTGGTGGAAATTCTCCAACAACGTGTTTTTGCCAAAGCAGCTCTGGAGTTTGTATATCGCCTACCACGTATGTTGCCCGAAAAATTAGCTCAATATTACCCTCCAGAGCTAATGAATAGATTTTTTGATATTCTAACCATACAAAAAGGCTTACCCAAACTACTCATAGATATATTAGGAGCAATTATACAGATTTTAGCGGGCTTGCTCTTGTTGGCTCTTTACCATGCTTCTTTTTTAGCTTTTGGTATCATTACGATAGCTATTCTGGTGCTTACTTTTTATCTATCAGGCTCTAAGGGCTTACAAGCCAGTATGATGGAGTCCAAATACAAATATAAAATTGCTTCTTGGCTGGAGGAGGTGGCTCGTACGGTGCAATCTTTCAGGTTGGCGAGTACCTCTAATATGCCTCTGGAAAAAATGGATAGCTTAGTAAATAATTACTTGTATTATCGTAAAAAACATTTTAAGGTTCTAATAGGGCATTACCTGAGTATCAGTGTGTTCAAATTGCTTGTTACGGCAGGCTTGCTGATTGTGGGTACTATTTTAGTCATTGACGGGCAAATTACCTTGGGGCAGTTTGTAGCCTCCGAAGTAGTTATTATTTTGGTGGTAGGAGCTGCCGAAAAACTTGTAATGAGTATGGATATTATTTATGACCTTCTGACTTCGGCTGAAAAAATAGGCAATGTAACTGATATTCCACTTGATAAAGAGTACGGTGTGAAGGTAAACTTACGCAAATATGAAGGTGGCTTACCCATTCATTTCAAAAACTTATCAGTGCACTACGACACTAAATATCTACTCAAAGAAATAAATTTGAGCATAGAAAGCAACGAGCGGGTCTGTGTAGCTGGCGAAGATGGCTCTGGCAGAAGTTATTTGATACAAATGATATTAGGAAACTATGATAATTTTGAGGGTTTAGCAACTATGGCGGGTTTCTCCCTAAGAGACCTCAATCCGAGTTCGTATAGGGCAGTAACAGAAGATAATTTTTCTGAAGATGAAGTATTTGCGGGAAGTATCCTTGATAATATTTCTATGGGAAAAAGTAACATTACCTATCAAGATATTATTTGGGCTTTGGAAAATGTTGGTTTGTATAATACTATCAATCAATTACCCGAAGGGCTTCTCACCGAACTCACGGCAGGCGGGAAAGAACTATCTTCTGTAGAGCGGAGAAAGCTCGTATTAGCTCGCTGTATCGCTTCAAAACCTAAAATATTGATAATCAATGATTTTTTAAAAGACTTTTCTATTAGTGAGAAAAATAAAATCATATCTTTCCTGTTGAATCCAGAAAACAAGTGGACACTCATCGCTATATCTAATGATATTTCTTTCTTGGCTAATTTTCCTAAGATTATTTTAATGAAACAAAAAATGATTGCTCAAATAGCCAATTATGATGAAATGCTTGCCAATGAAGATTTCAGAGAAATTATATCACAACAAAATGTGGTCTTGGATTTGTTAAGAAATGTAACACCTCGTAGAACCGAAAGATAAAAGCTATGGCATCAAATTTAGAAGAAATTGAAAAAAAAACATACTCTTTGCGTTTGCTCCAAACGCCGCGTTCAGCAAAAATACTTACTTATTGGATTGTAGGTATTTTGTTTCTGTTATTTTTTGCGATGTTTTTGCCTTGGCAACAAAACTCCAGAGGTAACGGAATGGTTACAGCCTTAGCCCCACAAGACCGCCCGCAAGAAGTAACTACCGTCATCGCTGGGCAAATAAAAGAGTGGAAAATACAAGAAGGGCAATTTGTTGCCAAAGGAGATACAATACTCGTGCTTTCTGAAGTAAAAACCGACTACTTTGACCCCGAACAACTCAACCGACTCGAAGAACAAGTCATGGCAAAAGCTGATAATATAGAGGCTACCAATCGTAATATCAATGCCATTGATAATAGGCTACTAGCTCTGAAAGAAGGACAAACATTTAGTTTGGAAAAAGTGAAAGCAAAAATTGCCCAAAATAGAAATAAATTATCCGTGGATAGCATAGAAGTTCTTAATGCAAAAAATCAACTTAATTTAGAAAAGACACAATTTGAAAACTCTAAAAAACAACAAGAAGCAGGGCTTATTTCCCTTAATGAATTTCTAAAAAGACAAGGCACTTATCAGGATAAATTTGCCAAATACAATGCAGCAGAAAATAAGTACTTAGCCAGCCAACAAGAGCTTTATCAGAGTTTGGCAGACTACAGCAGTACTAAAGCTGACTATATGGATAAAATCGCTAAAGCAGAATCAGAAAAAAGCTACTATCAGGCTTATTTGGCAAGTGCCAAAGGTGAGCTTTCAGAAAAGCAAAACAAATATTCTAACATACAAATACGTAATAATCAGTATGTTGTATTAGCCCCACAATCAGGTTATATCATTAAAGCTCTCAGAGCTGGTATCGGGGAAATCGTAAAAGAAGGGGAAGCCGTCATTACTATTCAACCCGCTAAACCACAAAAAGCTATAGAGGTATATGTGAAAGCCATGGATGTACCATTAATCTCTCGAGGAACAAAAGTGAGATTAGAGTTTGACGGTTTTCCTGCCTTACAATTTTCGGGCTGGCCTTCCGTTAATATTGGTACTTTTGGCGGCGAGGTGGCTGTTATTGATAACATTAGCCTCAAGGATAATAAATATAGAATATTAGTAATTCCTGATAAAAATGACGAACCTTGGCCTTCACAAGTACGTATTGGCACACAAGTTTATGCTTGGTTTATGCTTAGAGATGTGCCTATCTGGTATGAAATATGGAGACAACTGAATGGTTTTCCTCCAAATATAGAAAAAGAGCCTACTTCTAATCAAAATACAAATGGAAAAAAGAAAAAATAGCTTATACCTTTTTTATTTATTCACATACTTTTTTTACTTAAATCACATTATAGAAGTAAAAGCCCAAAATGATTCGGCTGTGGTGTTTAGCCTAAAAGATTTATATGCTTCTATGCGAGAGCATCATCCTTTGGTAAAAGCCATCAGACAAAAACCAATAATAGCTCAGCAAGAACTTTTAGTAGCAAAAGGGAATTTTGACCCCAAACTAAACGTAGATTATAGCCAAAAAAGCCTCAAAGACAAGTTTTATTACAGTTATTGGGATAGCCATCTCAAAATCCCCTCTTGGATAGGAGAACTAAAAGCAGGCTATGAGCTTAATGAAGGAGCTTTACTGAGCGAAGATAGCAAAACACCCGAACAAGGCTTGCTTTATGCGGGTATCAGCGTACCTTTGGGACAAAATTTATTGATAGATGCTCGCAGAGCAAGCCTCAAACAAGCCCGTATCGCCATACAACTTAGTGAAGCTGAACAGACAAAGGAGCTTAATAAGCTATTTTTGCAAGCCAGTAAAGACTATTGGGAGTGGTATCTAAAATATAACGAACTAATTTTAAGTAAGTTAGCCTATGATTTGGCTCAAAAGCGTTTTGATTTTATAAAACAAAGAATTGCTTTTGGTGAAGCCGCAGGCATAGATTCTGTGGAAGCAAAAATTACTTTTCAGGAAAGAAGTATCCAATTACAACAAAGCCAAGTAAGTTTCAATAATACTACTCTGCTTATTTCCAACTATTTATGGAAAGATGATACACCTATGCTATTGCCAGAAGGAGCTATTCCGCAACAGGCAGAGGGGCTAAGCCAGAGTAACCTAAATGAGTTATTGGAGTTTGCTCAGAAAAATCACCCTGAACTGCAAAAAATACGTTTTAAGATGGCACAACTTGATATTGAAAGGCGATTTCGAGCAGATAGACTAAAACCCTCCGTTAATTTGTCCTATAATTTGCTTTCTCCATACCAAAATTTCAGCGTGAACGAAGCCTCTTTTAATAAAAATTATAAAATAGGCGTGCAAGCAGATTTCCCTTTATTTTTGAGAAAAGAAAGGGGAAAACTCAAACAAGTAGGCTTGAAACAACAACAAAATAATTGGGAACTTAGCCAGAACCAAAGAGAAATAGAAACAGAGCTCAAAAGAATATTCAATGAATTACAACTTTTAGAGCAAAATATCGCTTTACAGAGAGAAATCGTAGACAATCAGGATAAGATGCGAAAAGCTGA
>JANRLU010000018.1:0-10108 GCA_033762275.1 Thermonemataceae bacterium
AGAGGTACTGCCCTAATGATATATTGGCTATCAAGACCTGAGTGGTTTTGCCAATATCAGCAAGAAACAGAAATCAAACCTTGGGAAGAAGAAAATTACAAATTTATACGTTTTGTAGAGAAAATGTATCCCTCTATTTCAACAGAGTACATCATCTATGACCCCAAAGATGATAAGCAAATAGGATTATATACCGGTGATTTTGCCATCAAAAGTACCTTACCCCCTATAATGTATCAAACGACAAGAGGGCAAGTTTACTACAAAGATATAGTTTAGAGAATTTATTCAAAGGCTAAACCAAATCTTATAGGTTTTAAAAACCTATAAGATTTCAGCATTTTTTTTACACCACGCTACACTTCACCCCTTCCAAATGCTCTAAAGCCTCCAAAAGCCTATTCTCTACATTCACGAAATACCTCTTGGAGAAAGTTTGGACGGCTACGTTCTCGTTTTTATCTACCAATTCCATTTTTAAAGGTGTTTCGCCTGAATGATTATTTAAAAGCAACTCCAAATCTACCACCAAACGCTCTGTGAGCCTTGCCAAATCTACACTTAGTAACAGTCCTTTAATAGTCTTTTTTTGCTCAGCTAAAAGTTCTATTTTTTGCACTTTTAGCTCATATTGAGCATCATTGCCATATCTTTTTTGCATTTTCCCCCTAACAAACAAAAAATTATTAAGCTGAGCATAAGCCGCAAACTTGATATGGTCAGAGCCAAAAAGAGCTAATTGGGTGCTGCTATCATAGTCTTCCAACTTAAATAAAGTAAAAGGATTACCATTTTTTGCTTGCCGAGCTTGTACCTCACTCACAATACCTGCAATAGCAACTTCTCTATCATACCACTTCTTATCCCCAAGTTGGCTGATGCTACAAGTAGTAAGTTGGCTAATTTCTATCCGAAATTGGTCAAGTGGGTGCCCCGAAATGTAAAAACCAACCACTTCTTTTTCTTTATTGAGGCGTTCCATCTCACTCCAAACTTCTATATTTTTTGGGATTTTGGGAGGAGGAATCAGATTATTTGCCCCACCCCCAAACAAAGATTGTTGAAGGTTATTTTTTTCTGCCTGAATAGCGTTCCCGTAGCGAATGATTTTCTCTATAAAATTACTGCCATCTTCTTGCGTAAAATAAGCCTCTCTGCTTACCTCTTTGAAGCTATCAAAAGCACCTGCTTGAGCCAAACTTTCAAAAGTTTTTTTATTGACAGATTGTAAAACAACCCTTTCAGCGAAATCAAAAATAGAGTGAAAATCTCCTTTTTGCTCCCTCTCTGCGATAATATTAGCTACTGCTACCTCTCCTGTTCCCTTGATAGCTCCTAAACCAAAACGTATTTTCCCCAACTTATTAACGTCAAAACTGGCAAAACTTTCATTGATGTCAGGACCCAAGACTTCCAAATTTTGTTTTCTACATTCAGTCAGAAAAAAAGTGATTTTCTCAATGTTATTCATTGAGTGTGTAAGCACTGCCGCCATATATTCAGCAGGAAAATTTGCCTTGAGATACGCCGTTTGGTAAGCTACCACCGAATAAGCTGCTGAGTGAGAGCGATTAAAACCGTACTCCGCAAATTTCTCCATTATATCAAAAATTTCATTGGCTTTGTTGGTATCTATTTGATGCAAGTCCTTCGCACCTTTTACAAACTTATCCCTTTCTTTTGCCATTTTTTCCTTATCCTTTTTTCCCATTGCTCTACGCAAAAGGTCTGCACCACCCAAAGTATAACCCGCAATAATCTGAGCTGTTTGCATAATTTGCTCCTGATATACCATAATTCCGTAGGTATTTTTTAGGATAGGCTCTAAAAGCGGGTGAGGATATTCGGTTGCTTTTCTGCCTTGCTTTCTATCAATGAACAAAGGAATAAAATCCATAGGTCCTGGACGATATAGGGCATTCATTGCAATGAGGTCTTCTATGTTGGTGGGTTTGAGTTGTTTGAGGTACATTTGCATACCCTCAGACTCAAACTGAAACGTTCCAACTGTTTCTCCTTTCTGATAAAGCTCAAAAGTTTTGGGGTCATCAAGTGGTATTTTATCAATATTAATATCAATATTTTTATTTTTCTTAATCAGTTTAAGAGCATCTTTGATAATGGTTAGGGTTTTTAGCCCCAAAAAGTCCATTTTAAGCATTCCTGCGTCTTCAATTACCTTTCCATCAAATTGGGTAATCAATAAATCGGACTCAGAATCGGTACAAACAGGAATATAATTGGTGATATCATCTGGAGCGATAATAATACCCGCTGCGTGTACCCCTCTGTTGCGTACAGAGCCTTCTAAAACCAAAGCCTCTTTGAGTACCCTACTTCTTAGGCTATCTTCTGCCAAGATTTCTTTTATTTCAGGTTTTGCATATTCATCTGTAAGTTTGGTACCTGGTTTATCAGAAATAAGTTTAGCCAACTCGTTGGTTTCTTGCAAGGGCAGTTCCAATACGCGTCCTACGTCTTTGATAGCCATTTTTGCAGCCATTGTACCATAGGTAATAATAGAGGCAACCTGATTTTTGCCATATTTATCCACCACATAATCTATTACTTTTTGCCTTCCTTCATCATCAAAATCAGTATCAATATCGGGCATAGATACCCTTTCTGGGTTAAGAAAACGCTCAAAAAGGAGATTATATTGGATAGGATCGATGTTGGTAATACCAATACAATACGCTACAGCAGAACCCGCCGCCGAGCCACGCCCCAAGCCTACAGCAACATCTAATTTTCGGGCAGCATTGATAAAATCCTGCACAATAAGAAAATAGCCCTCAAAACCCATTTTTTGCATAATTTCAAGTTCGTAGTTGAGACGTTGCTCAATTTCGGGGCTAATAAAACCGTATTTTTGTTTTGCTCCTTCAAAAGTTAGATAACGTAAGAAATCAAATTGTGTGGCAAATTCTTGTGGCAAAGGGAAATTTGGCATTAAAACATCTCTTTTTAGCTTGAGAGGTTCTATTTTATCATAAATTTCATTGGTATAATCAATAGCTTGAGGAACATCTGCAAAAAGTTTGTTCATTTCTTCTTGCGTTTTGAAATAAAACTCGCTATTAGGAAAGGCAAAACGTCCTTTGCTACTTTCTTCGCTATTTGCTGTAGCATCACTTACCTTTGCTCCCGTATTGATACAGAGTAAAATATCGTGTGCGTTGGAGTCGTCTTCCTCTACATAATGGGAGTCATTGGTGGCAATTACTTTGAGATTATATTTTTTGGCAAATTTGAGTAATACCTGATTTACATCTTCCTGACTCATTCCATTACCATTCACATTATCCAAGTGGTGTCTTTGAAGTTCTATGTAAAAATCTTCACCAAATACCTCTAACCACCATTTCAATAATTCTTCAGCTTTTTCCTCTCCCTCATACATAATGGCTTGGGGGATTTCTGCCCCCAAACAGCAAGAAGTAGCGATTATACCTTTATGATACTTGAGTAGCAACTCCTTATCTATGCGAGGGTATTTGGAATAATAGCCTTCTATAAAACCCAGAGAGCTAAGTTTAGACAAATTTTGGTAGCCTTCCACATTCTTTGCAAGCAAAAGCTGGTGATAACGCTTATCTTTTTCTCCTTTTTTGAAGGTTTTTTGATGTCTATCCTTCACCATATAAAACTCGCAACCCACAATAGGCTTGATGCCATGTGCATTGGCTTCCGCCACAAATTTGAAAGCCCCAAACATATTCCCATGGTCGGTGAGGGCAACGGCTTTCATTCCGTTTTTTTGGGCTTTTTTCATAATGCCTTTGATGCTTGCCGCCCCGTCCAAAAGCGAAAACTGCGTATGACAATGTAAATGCGTAAAAGGGATTAGTGAGGACATAAAAATACTTTTAGGTAAGCAATTTACAAAAATTATTCACTTTTTTTACAATTTCCAAAAAATTACCTACTTTTAAGAATAAGTTTGATTTTAGCTAAAATATCATCCTAATTTTCCTATAAAAAAGTTTGCGTGTTCATAATTTTTTTATAGATTTGCATACTATAATTAGCGTTTAAGAGAAATGGAACAAACAGATTTATTTGGAAATTTTATCGTATCTAATGAGAAAAAAAAAATTATTTCAGGCTACAGAATCTATAATGCAGAGCAGAAAAGAAAAATAGTTAGAAATGACCTACCAAGTTTCTATCCTGATTTGCCTGAAAAAAAATATGATATTATTTATTGCGATCCTCCTTGGGATTATGGTGGAAAAATGCAGTTTGATAAAAGTGGGAAAAAAGATATAAACAAAAATTGGGGAAAAAATATATTCATTAGTGCTGCTAATTTTCAGTATCCTACTGTTAAAACAAAAGATTTGATGAAAATTCCGGTTGTAGAAATTGCAAAAGATGATTGCTTATTGTTTATGTGGGTTACAAGTCCGCATCTGGAGCAAGGTATAGAACTTGGTAAAGCTTGGGGTTTTGAGTTTAGAACAGTTGCTTTCATCTGGGATAAAATGGTACACAACCCAGGACAATACACAATGTCATACTGTGAAATGTGTTTGGTTTTTAAACGAGGGCGAATACCTAGTCCGAGAGGCTCAAGAAATGAAAAACAACTTATTAGAGTACCAAGAGGACAACACAGTCAGAAACCGATAGAAGTATTAAAATCTATTGAACGAATGTTCCCCACACAAAATAAAATAGAGTTATTTGCACGTCATAAACCTCAAGGATGGGACGTTTGGGGGCTTGATATAAGAGAAGAATATGAAGAAGATACTAATCCAAAAGAGGCTTTATTTTTTCAATAAAATGTTCTACTAATGAGTTTGCTAATTTAGTATTTCTCCAGAAAAAATAATGACTCTCAAAACCTTCATACCATAATGTAACTTCTCGTACCCTACACGGATCTCGGGTTATATCACCTTGGAAAACAGTCCAAAATGGCAAAACACTTTTGCCAAGTTTGCCTTTTTTTCTGAGAGCATTCAATAGACCTGGTGTAAAAAACTTACAAGACCTCTCGTGAGCATTACCACGACCATCTGAACGTTTTTTACCTTCAACCCAACCATCTTGACGTTTTACTTCCACATAAATCGTCTTTCGGGTATTAGTATTTTCTATAGCATAATCCAAAATGATACCATGTTTGGTAATAGGCTCTTCGGGTGTATAAATTTCTTCTAATGTTTGTTCGCTCAGTTTTACATCAACATAGATATTACTAAATTCTTTTGGATGCTTTCTAATACGGTATTCAGTTTTTTCAAATAAAGCATTAAAAGTTTCAAAAAAATCCTTTTCGGCTTTACTTGCTTTTTTTCCACTATAGTCCTGCCATATTTTCCGTAGTCTATTCGCGTCACTCCCCATTATTGAATTTAAATAAATTGTCAATACTTATTTCCAAGGCATTTGCAATTTTCTCAATATTGGCAAGTGTTATATTCTTTTCAGCACGTTCAATCATGCCAATATAAGTTCTATGCAAGTTTGCTTTATATGATAATTCCTCTTGGGAAATATTTTTTACTTTTCTAAGCTCCTTTACACGCTTTCCAAACTTTAGTAAAATTTCTCGGCTTTCCATTAAGTAATTATGAATGCCACAAAGCTATTTATAGTATGCAATATAAACAACCTACTATAGTTAGCATTTTTTATTTTTAGTATACTATTATCCATCAATGTAAATGCGTAAAAGGGATTAGTGAGGACATAATCTACTTGATTTCTTTGTACTTGAAGAATTGATATAAAAATGCACCTTTAGAGGTAAAAACTTTGTCTTTTAGCCTACTTTTCCATCTTTCCTTATCATCTTTTGCTACTAACAAATCAATATTACCAGCTTCTGAGGTTATTTCATCGGTTAAGTCATCTAAAATATTCAGAAGTTCTATTTCAAAATTTTTATCTACTTCGTGAATTAAAAACAGGAATTGTTCTCTAAAATATGCTTGTTCGCTTTTTATACTCCTTGATAAATTGAGCGGACTTGGGTGTTCTTCTTCCAACTCTCTTTCTATCAACTGAAATATTTGCTTAAAATAATCTTCTATTCTTTGTATATTAGGCTGAAATATGATTTCTTTGAACCATTGTAAATCAATATTTCTCTGTTGAGTTTTTTGATTATCAATTAGTTGTTTTTTGATGTAATAAACAGATAAGCCACCTACAATAAAGGTGGCTACACTCTGTATAATCGCACTTAATATTTCATCAGCCATATTATTACTAAGCTAAGGCATTATATTTTTTCAGAATTCTGCTTACTGCTTCTTGCAAATCGTCTGCAATTTCATACTCACCTTTTGAACTAAAATCAAATTTTTTATAGAAATCTTCTTCTTTTAGCATTGTAACAACATTTAAGAGAAATTCTTCTAAAAAAGAAGGATTGATAGCATAAATATCATCAGGAATAATTATCTCAATTTTATCAAACTTATTTACTAATTCGTCAATTCCTGATTTTTCTCTTACTTCTTTTCCTCTTGGTCTCCCGCTAAATACTTTAGCCTTGGGGGTTCTGTATTCTTCAAGATTGATGATTTTGGTATTCATATATTTTGTGTTTGGTTTCTAGTAATATAAATTTTTGCACCTAATAATGTACCTGGGAAAAAGGATTTTCCAAATTTAACATAATTTTCATCAGGCTTTTCTTCGATATTTCCAGTATTATTAAAAGTCATAGCTTTAAAGCTTTCTTGGTCTTTACCTCTTATGACATCTATAGTTTTGTACTCACCATCAAAGAGTATTTGTGTATGTCCCGAAACTAAAATCATTTTATATTTATTATCTTTCTCTCCATTTCCTATCATAGCTAATTTTTAAAAAAATATTTTTTTCCTAGTACGAATCTTTCTCATCTATATCTTTGTACAAAATTAAATATAAAGAGGAAACAAACAAAAAAGTATTTTCTGCTAGCAAGATTTTAAATTCCAACATAAGCAAAAAAACCAAACAAATTAACTGCTATTTCAAGAACTATATCGCAAAAATATTGTATAAAAATCTAATTTTATACTTACTTTTGTGAAAAAAGTATATGAAACGCAAAACAACTCTTTTTCTATTTTTTTTGGGAATACTTCTGAATCAAAAACTAACTGCACAAGAGAATTTTATAGGCTGTGGGCATCAAAAAGTAGTGAGCAGAAGTCTGAACCAGCGACTTAATTTCTCGCAGGAACTCTACGATTTGATGAATATGTATGATGTAAAGCAGTATCACCTCAATCTGAACGTAGAAACCAATACGACCCTTGTTGAGGGTAATGTCAAGTTTTATGCAAAAGCCCTTGCCGATATAAGCACTTTTGCTTTTGAATTGCACCGTAACTATACAGTCAGTTCTGTAGTAATAAATGGGCAAAGTTATACAACAAGCAGTATCACAAGGAATGATAACGAAGCAAGAGTAAATTTGGGTGCCAATATCATCAATGCGGATAATTTTTTTGAAGCGACTATTTATTATAGTGGCAACGGACCCGTAGATGCCAGTAACTCTGATGCAGGTTTTTGCCAACAAACAGCCTCTAATGGTAAAAAATACACCTATACAATGAGCCAACCTTATGGTTCAGCCGATTGGATGCCTGTGAAACAAATTTTAGCTGATAAAGCAGACTCACTTAAAGTCTATATTACAACCTCCAACACCAACAAAGTAGGCTCGCAAGGTTTGCTCAAAAATGTAGTTGATGTAGGTGGCGGAAAATCTCGTTATGAATGGGAAAGTAAATACCCAATAGCCTACTACCTTATTTCTTTTGCCGTAGGTGAGTATGTAGAGTACAATACCTTAGCGAATGTAGGTGGCGGAAATGTACCCATTATTAGCTATTTGTATGATGCTGCTTCAGTAAGTACTAATACAAACAGCCTTAACCAATGCAAACTTACCTTAGAGCAATTTTCTGATGATTTTGGGGCTTATCCATTTAAAAATGAAAAATATGGGCATTGCCAAGTACCACACAATTTTTGGTTGGAAAATCAAACGATGTCATCAATGCCAAGTTTCCCAAATGGTACAGTAGCTCACGAATTGGCTCATCAATGGTTTGGAGATGCCATGAGCCTACAATCTTTCAGTGAAATAGGACTTAGCGAGGGTTTTGCAAGTTATTCAGAATATTTGTACCGAGAGCATTTTGTCAGCCAGAGTGCTGCCCAAAGTTTTTACCAAAATTGGGTAAGTAGTATTACCAGCCAGCCTGGTGGAAGTGTATATGTAACGGACTCTCTCAATACAACCCGAATGTTTGATGGAAGGCTTACTTACCAAAAAGGAGGAGCTCTCATTCATCTTATCCGCTATTTAGTCAATGATGATGCTTTATTTTTTGAGGCTCTCAGAACTTATACAGCCCAATTTCAACATAAAGTAGTTACCTACGCAGATTTTGCAGGTGTTATAGAGAACGTTACAGGTATAAACCTTACACCAGACTTTTTACCGCAGTGGTTTAGAGGAGAAGGATACCCAACTTATGCAGTTACTTGGAATTGGAAAGATGGCTATTTACATATTTTATCCATACAAAGTACCTCCCAATCAAGTGTAACGCCTTTTTTCAAAATGCCTTTTGAATTAGAACTCACAGACGCTAACGGGGTAAAGCAAATCATTCGTTTGGCTCAAAACCAAAACCTTCAAACGCATAAAATTGCCATGCCAACTGCTATCAATAGTGTAAGTTTTGACCCCAGAGTTTTTTTACTTGCTAAATACAGCCTAAACAAAGATAACAACCTGATTATTGAAGAAAATCCACCCCAAATCACCTCATTCAACCCAGCTCACGAAGCCGAACAAGTAGCCATCAACAGCAATTTAGAAGTTACTTTTGATGAAACTATTCAAAAAAATATAGGCTTGATAGTCATTAAAAATGAAGATGGCAGCGATTTTTATAGCTTTAATGTAGCTACTGCTGGTGGTATAAGCGTTTCTAATAACAAGCTCAAAATAAATCCTCCTATCAATTTTTCAGAAAATAGCACATATTACGTGGAAATTGGAAACGAAGCCATTAGCGACAAATTAGGAAACGTCTTTGAGGGTTTTAGCGGAAATAATGTTTGGCGATTCTCTACTTACACCCCTCCTTTGGCTCTTGAGGAATCTAAAGAAAAATGGTCTATTTATCCAAACCCTTTCAAAGATAAAATATACATACAAGGAAAAACTGCTCACAAAGGAATGTTGTTCAATAGCTTAGGGCAAAAAGTTGTAGATTTTTCCTCTTATTCACCTACACACAACATTGATACCAGATTTTTGCCAGCAGGCGTCTATTATCTTCAGTTGCAGAACGAGCAAGCAACCGAAACGCTCAAAGTTATCAAGTACTAAAGTATAAGTTTCAGAAAATCAGTATCTAACAAGCCAGAAGGGTATACATTTTTTTCTTTTTGTATATCCTTAATGGCTTGCTCTGTTTCTTCATTGAAGATGCCATCTATTCTGATAGTTTTTCCTTTTGCATTGATTAACTTTTGAATCTCCCATACAGCCATATCCTCGTCCCCCTTTTTAAACACTCTTTTCTGTAACAGCTTGTGTATTTTATAGTTTTTCTCCGAAATACCATTTTTCTCTATATACTCAATAGCTTCATTATCAAAGCTTTGTGATTTCAACTTTTGAGATTGTAGAAGTTTTCCCTCTATAAATTTTATCCGAGCAAGCATCATTTGATAATTCTGAGCAGCGTTTTGGGCTTGTGTACTTTCCGCTGGAGATAGTACATCTATACCAAAATTACTCCACTGCTCTCTTGCAAACGTTCCAACTTTGGTAGCTAAATTGTAATACTCCAACAAAAGTTTGCTATCGTAGTAATTTATATCTATTTCTTTAGTTTTTATTACATAATCATAACTATTTGGGTAAGAAAACTTACGATAACTTTTTATTTCAAAAAATAAAATAACAGTAATAGCTACCACCACAAAAAGTGCAAATAAACGTTTCATAAGTAGTTTTTATATATTTTTTTTGATAAAATTAAATAAATAGGAGAAATATTTTGCAATATATAGTTAATTATATTACATTTGCAATATAATTAACTATTTTAAACGAAAAAGATATGAA
>JANRLU010000019.1:0-2710 GCA_033762275.1 Thermonemataceae bacterium
TAATAGAAGACATTAAAGTCAGAAAGCTTATCAACAAAGAATGTCAACTTGCCATGGTAAGTAGAGTACTTATAGAAAGACCTTCCAATAAGAGTGTAGTTGTTAATATCAGCGCGAAAAGACCAGGTGTTATCATTGGCAAAAGTGGCGGTGATATTGAAAAACTAAAACAAAAACTTACAAAATTAACTAATTCTGAAGTGTTTATCAATATTAATGAAGTAAAAAAGCCAGATATCGATTCATCTCTTGTCGCGCAAGGTATAGCTCAACAATTAGAAAAAAGAGTTTCCTTCAGAAGAGCTATGAAAAGAGCAATGCAGGCTTGTTTAAAGCAAGGCGCAAAGGGAATCAGAGTTAATGTTTCTGGAAGGCTAGGCGGGGCTGAAATAGCTAGAACTGAGTGGTACAGAGAAGGAAGAGTTCCACTTCACACTCTTAGGGCAAAAATTGGTTACTCAATAGCAGAAGCGCACACCACATATGGTGTTCTTGGTGTAAAAGTATGGATCTATGAAGGCGATTACGCTGAAACAAGAAAAAAAAATTAGAAACTAGAGATCAGGTAAAAAAAAATGTTAAGTCCTAAAAAACAAAAATTTAGAAAAGCTCACAAAGGAAGAGTACCAGCTAAATCTAAAGCAGGAACAATGCTAGCATTTGGTGAATATGGTCTTAAGTCTTTAGATATGGAAAGAATCACAGCAAGGCAGATTGAAGCAGCAAGAAGAGCTGCAACAAGATTTATGAAAAGGCAAGGAAAGTTGTGGATTAAGATCTTCCCTGATCTTCCAGTTTCAAAAAAGCCAGCTGAGGTTAGAATGGGTAAAGGAAAGGGTTCTCCTGAGTTTTTCGCCGTAAGAGTTTCGCCTGGAAGAATTTTATTTGAAGTTGATGGCGTTGAAGAAGAAGTAGCAATAAGAGCTCTAGAGCTAGCAAGTAGCAAATTACCAGTAAGAACAAAAATAGTTACAAGATATGAGTAATACAAAAAAAACAAAAGAAACTGTAAAAAATACAGATCTTTCAGCACTAAAGAAAGAAATAACAGAACAAAAAAAAGAGCTCATGACTCTTCGTTTTAAACTTAAACTAGGTGAATTATCAGATAGAAGCGGATTTAAAAAAGCTAGAAAAAAGATAGCAAGAGCCTTTACAGAGCTGAATAAAAAATAAAAAAACTAAAGAGAAAACTATGCCAAGAAGAATTTTAACAGGAGTAGTAGTTAGCTCCAAATCTGAAAAAACAATAATAGTTAAAGTCGAAAGAAGATTTATGCACCCTAAATACCATAAGACCGTTAAGCTTTCAAAAAAATATTCAGTCCATGACGAAAAAAATTTAGGCAATGAAGGTGATACAGTAAGGATTATAGAGTCTAAACCTTTCTCCAAGACAAAAAAATGGGCCCTTCTAGAGAGTTAGAAATTACAAATCTCATCTGATTGATAAAAAGAAATGAGCGAGATAAATAGAATATTATTTTGGCCATAAGCGCGTCAAGAGATTCAATTTTGCTTTTCAGATCTTTTAGATGAAGAAAAAACCAAATCTGCTTTAGTACAAAAGTAAAACATAGGCTCATTGATTCACCAGAATATAATGTATTTGATTATTTTCTGATGAAGAAAGATTTGATATTTTTGAAAAAAGAAAGTATTATAAGCCCGAGACTCTTAAGCCAAAATTTAAGAATAGCGCTGCTAGCGTAATGCCAGATCCGGATGATTTTGAGCCGGATGGGGAGGATCAAGAAAGAAAAGCTGGCGTCCCAAAAGCTGAAAGTAAGATTTGGGTGAGACTAAAGTCTCACAGAGGAAATATTAAGACTAACCGGGAGACCGGTAGCAAGCAAAGATTTTACCAATGGGACTACACTCACAATGAAATTGAAGTTTATAATCACCGATTTCAACTTCTTGGAGCGATGGATTCTGTGACTGGCAAAATGATTAAAGGTCCGGCGAGTGGAAGGAATATAAGCAATCTAATGAGGTAATGTATGCAAAAAGTACACTGCTGCCAAGAAATGGAGTTTTACTTAGAGGAAAGAAAAGTACCAGTAGGATATTTATCTCCTTTCAGAAGATATTATATTAAAATACCATCCAGCAGAGCAACTCAAAACATACATTTTTGTCCGTGGTGCGGGAGTGAATTGCCTAAAGATATCACGGATACGTTCTACACAGAACTATCAAAAATTCTTAATATCAATGAAGATGATATAAATTTATTAGACAAAGAATTTATCAAAAATCTTCCGAAGGAATTCAGATCGGACCAATGGTGGAAGAAAAGAGGTCTATAATCGAGGCATAATAAGGAAATCCAGTGGATGTTATTGGCCCCGTTAAGGGCAATAGTATTCCTAAAATTCTCAGTACACATACAAAGAAAAACTATAAAATTCAATGATAAATTATCCATTAAAGAATTAGAATTAAACTCTCAAATCACAAATAATACTATTTCCATGAAATAACATTACAGATATTGCGTTACTTGCCTTCGTATGCTAAGATCATATCTTTACCCACAAATTGTGTTTAGAAGAAAAAGCTAGTACAAGAATCAACTGATTCAATAGTATAAGAGGTTGAAATTTATAAGATGAATAATTGGATAGAGAAAGGCTATGTGGATAGGCCTACAACGACTCAAGGATTTCACTTTGGCTTTTGAAACTTTTAACTCTTGCAAAACTTA
>JANRLU010000020.1:0-6291 GCA_033762275.1 Thermonemataceae bacterium
ATAGCACAATCCACAATTTCAGCTACGGAACGATTATGCCCTAAATGGATAATTTCCGCTCCTGAGGCTTGCATTATTCTACGCATAATATTGATAGCCGCATCGTGTCCATCAAAAAGGGAAGCGGCTGTAACTATTCGAATATGATTCTTGGGTTTGTAAATATTACTTTCCATACAAAAAGATTTAATAATACACTAAAACGCTTTTTTTAGCATTAAGCACATATTACAAAAGTAATAAAAAATGGTATAAAACAAATAAAAAAGCTCAATACTGATGTATGGAGTTACCAGAAAAAAGAAATAAATACGTATTTTTTACAAAAAAAGTAGGCAAGAAACCTACCTACTTTTTTAATAAAACTATTCTTCTGATTCGAGAAGAAAACTACTCGAAGATTTTTGAATGTATGCAAATCCACTTATTACAAAATCTCAAAAATTTGTTAGAGTGAAAGCAACAGAACTAATAAACCTATAGCAAGTACTGAAGTTGCTATAAACTTGCCTATCTTTTTATTTTTTTGGGGCTGTTTTGCTTTATTTGCAAGTAATTCCGAATCTGTTATTACTGCCATTTGCCCCGTTTGCTGAGTTATTTTAGCAATAAATGGATTGTAAATACTTCCATCTGTTGATATTAGTAAAATATCCTTCCTTTCATCAGCTTGTTGTTCTGTAATTATCGATGCTATCTTTTTTTCCTCCACAATCTCTTGTTTGCTTTCTTTTTTAACCTCTTTTTTTCTTTGTGCTTGTACGCTCAAATCAGCGAATAAAAAGATAAAGACCACTATAAAAATTAGATTTTTCATAAAGTATTTAGTTTAAAGTAATAACTTATTTTTGCCTTCTTGATTTCCTTTTAACAAACTTTTTGTTGTAAGCTATCAGGGTGTCTTTGGGAAGGTACTCTTGGTTGTTTTGCCCAACTTTTTCTCCAACTACTATCCTTTGAAAATTTCCTTTATTGATAATCTTAATATTATCATTTTTAAGCAAATATGCCTCAGATTCTTGCAAACCAGCCCCAGTGAGAGCCGATGACATTTTACCCTCTTTGAACATTACAAGCAATATTTGAGGTTCAGAAGTAAGGTATTTGGGTTCACCTATGGTCTGAAACTCCTCAGACTCATAAAAATCCTCAGCATTATTCATAGAAGGCAGTTTAAACTTACGCACTTTCAATCGGTAAAAATATTGCAAAGCCATTCCTTCGCTATCCGTGAGATAATGTACATCGTAAGGAGGAATGCCCAACGTACTGCTTACCTCTGCATAAGACATACCTGGTTTCAAGGAAACTATTTTTTCTACACTTGTATAAGGGACTTGCTTTGCCTTTGGGGTTATAGTAACACAAGAAGAAAAGGTGATTACTAAACTCACAAAAAATAATATTTGCTTTTTCATATATTTCTAAAATTAAATATGATTGATTACAAAAAATTAAATTTTAATATAAACGCATTGTAGAACAGTTACCAGCCGTAACCGTAATAGTGCCATCCCAAGTGTAGCTTGAGCAACTTGCAGAATAATTGTAAGTACCTGGAGCCAAGCTAAAATTGGCACAACCACTTGCACTGCAACCGGGGTTACCTGATGAATAGTAGCTGGTGATGGTTTGTGTAGTCCCTCCACAAGAAACGGTGATGCTACCACAACCTAAATCTGTTTGTGTCCAAAAAGTAGCTGAGCCTATTGTACTATTGTTGTTTCCGCCTCCGCCATTATTATTTCCCCCTCCGCCGTTGCTACAAGTCAAATTATGTTGGCTTCCATTTACCAACAAATCCACATAACCATTGGTATTAAGGTCGGAGGATAACTCAAAAGTTCTTGGACTTACGCCATCATCAATAGATAAAGAAGCTGTGTTAGGAGAATAAGTACCCTCATTATGAGCATATAACAATACGTAATTAAAGCCCTCATAGTCTAAAGCTACATCTACGCTGTATTTATTACTTGGTCCGTCCATTTCTACTTCATCTATTACTAATTTTCCATTGACGTAGACACTTACAATATCTCCATCAATCGCTCCATTATCCCAAACAGAAATAGTAACGTTTCTATTAGAGATACTCACACAGCCCAAATTTATATTATCCCTTCCATTAGAAGATGCAGGAGCGATAGAAGTTGTATTAACAGTAGGCTTAGGCTCTTCCTCTTTTTTACAAGAAGACAGCACACTCAATAATGCAAAAGCAGCGAATAAAGCTACTTTTAAAAAGTTGATTTTAAAAAATAGAACTTTCATTTGTAAAAAATTTAGTAAAAATGCCTACTCTAATAGTTTTTCAGCGACCCCTGCCTGCGTATAAGTACTTCGGCGTGTAACTATATAAAAACGTTTAACACTCTTTCCACAAAATAATGGTTAATATTTCTATAATCATATCCCCATTTTTGGGGTATTTAAAAAAATTGCTATCTTTGGTTTATATTCTTCTGCAAAACTATACAAGTGATATTATTTTAATTTATTTCTTCTTAGCAAAATGAATGAAAATAAATTTATCAAATTGTATATTGCTGATGACCACCAAATGTTTATTGATGGTATTCAGTTGGGGCTTCAACATTATCAAGATATCCAGATTATCGGAAAGGCAAATAATGGCAGAGAACTTCTTAAAGATTTGCAACTTGTAGATATAGATGTCTTACTTTTAGATATCAATATGCCTCATACAGATGGGGTAGAAGTAATGCAAGTTATTCAGCAACACTATAAAAATCTTAGCGTTATCATTCTTTCTACTTATGATGACTACCAGCTTATCCAAAAACTACTAAAATTAGGTATAAAGGGGTATCTTATTAAAACTGCCTCCATTTCGGAGCTTACAGAGGCTATTTACGCAGTAGCAAAAGGAGAGGTTTATTTTCATAAAAAAATTTTAGAAACACTCAAGTCTAAAACAGAACAAGCAGAAAATCTCTATGATAACTTTATTGGCAAATACAAAGTAACCCCAAGAGAGTTTGAAATACTTAAATTGGTGGTGAATGGGAAAAATACCAAAGAAATTGCCGAGAGCATATTTTTAAGCATACTCACAGTTGACGGGTATCGTAAAAGTTTGCTGAAAAAACTTAATGTAAAAAATACTGCTGAACTTGTAAAATTTGTTTATGAAAATAATATCCTTGTATAGATTAGTAGCCTTTATAGTAAATTTTGGCATTTTTAGTTCAGTGATTTACGCTCAAGATATAAATTTTTTCAAATATACTTCTTCCAAAATAGATTCATTGAAACAAGAAGCCTCCAATAATAAAAGCAAGAAAAAACCTTATAGCAGGCTCTATATTGACGTTTCAAGTTTGTACCAAGATTTGCTAATATTGGATTCTGCTTTTTTTTATGCTCAAAAAGGCATAAGCATCGCCCAACAAGAAAAAGATATTGCTGCTGAATCAAGGCTTTGGGGATTGATGGCTTCCACAACTTATTATACAGGCGATTTTGAAAAAGGGATTAAATGGGCTAAAAAGTCTTTACAAATTGCTCAAGATGCTCATTTGGATTCCCTTGTTGTTACAAGAATGAATATATTAGGTCTGTTTTATATTGAAACAGGGCGAAACAAAGAAGCCATCACTTATTATGAAAAAGCCCTAAAAGTCTTTAAGAATCTACCTGAAAGTAAGAAATCTGCTTATGTAAAAGGAGATTTGTACAGAATATATGCTAATATGGCTGAGGCTTACGAAAATCTGGGAGAATACCCAACCGCTATTCGTTTTCATCAAAATTCTTTTGAAGAAGCCCAAAAATTAGAGGCGTACAGAGCTATGGCTATTGCCAAAATACATTTGTCAGAATGTGAAAAATCTTTAAAGAAAGAAGACTTAGTTTTGACCTATCTTAGTGAAGCCGTAGAATATAGCTCTATCATCAAAGACTGGGACATGCTCAATCAGGCGTATATTGGCTTTATTGATTATTATATCAGCAAAAAAAAACTAAGAGAAGCCGAAGAAATCCTAAATAATAATTTAGAACTTATCAGTAGAGACTCTAACAGAATTTCTATCAAATCAAAAAAGAACTTGTATGTTATTGCTCACAAATTATATAAAGAGAAAAAAGACTTTGAAAAGTCTCTCAACTATCTTGAAAAAGTAAATAAAATTGATAAGATTATTTATCAGAAGCAATCTTCTTATGCGATTGATATAGCTAATGTGGAGTTTAAAACATTAGAAAAAGAAGGGGAAAGAATACAAGCCGAAAACGACAAAAAAAGAACAGAAATATGGCTTCTAATAATTTCTATAACTGCTTTAATGCTTATATTAGGTTTGGTAATACTTGTTTTTATCAAAACCCGCCAGCAACTTGCCCAAGCCAAAGAATTAGCTAATATGAAGCAAGAAAAAGAAAAAGAAATAAGAGAAACTATCTCTAATACACAAGAATTTGAAAGAGAAAGAATTGCCAAAGAACTTCACGATGGTATTGGTACAATGTTGGCAGTAACCCGCCTGAACGTAGAATTATATGCAAATAATAAAAGTACCAAAACCTTAGATTTTGCCCTAAATAACCTACAAGAAGTATCCCAAGAGGTCAGAAGAATAGCTCATAACTTGATGCCTATTTCTTTGAGCAAACTTGGACTGATTGCTGCCTTAGAAAGTTTTTGTAATACTATACTGCAACCTAAAATTAGTTTTTATACACCAGAAGCCACACTAAGATACTCTCAAACGCATGAGATTCTATTATTTAGAATTTGCCAAGAAGCTATTCATAATGCCATAAAATATGCCCAAGCATCTGAAATATTCGTTCAAATCCTCTCAGATGAGACTACTTTATTTTTGCAAATAGAAGATAATGGACTTGGATTTGATGTAGAAAAGGCAAAAGATGGTTTAGGCATAAAAAGTATGTTCTCCAGAGCAACTATTTTAGATGCACAAATGAAAATAGATAGCTCTGTTGGGAAAGGCACAGTGGTAGCCTTAGAATGGAGTATCCCCAAATACAAATAAAAAAGCTCAATACATCAGTATTGAGCTTTCAGATATATCATAAGCACATTTTATCTATTGAGAACCAATTTTTTGCTTTGTTTTGAACCATTGCTTTCTAATTCGTAGATATAAATACCATTTTTGAGTCTGCTCTCAGCTTGCCAAACTATTTGATGTTTGCCTTCCTCTAGATTTGATAAATCCGCCTGATAAACTAACTCTCCTATCAAATTGTAAATTCTGATATGGTTATTGCCTTTCTTCTGAATCTCAAAATGAATGGTAGTTGCTCCTTGACTTGGATTTGGATATGCTCCTAATCCTGCAAATTGTTTAGGCATTACTATGGCTTTTTCTTGAGCGGCTACAACGGCTATACTTGTTACGATAGAACGATTTACTTTTTCGCCTTTCACCTGAACAGCTACATTATACACGCCCGTAGGTAAATTACCTGCCTGAGTAGCTACAAAGTATTTTCCGTTTCTCTCAAAAGTAATGGCACTCGCTATATTTGTTTCATCAGCTTCTCCGTCCAAATTAGAAGTTCTTAGCAAAGAACCCGTAACTTCCTGAATATTATCTCCTTCCAAAGCTATTTTAAAATTCATTGATTCGCCTTGTTCATAAACGAATTTGTCATCATTCAAATCGCTACGAAGTGTAGCAACAATCTTTTCTTCTGTTTCGGCTACTACAAAATAAGGTTTTTGGGATTTGAAGGTATAAACAACTTTTCCATCTTGTTCAGCTTCTATAAAAGATAAGTTATTCTCTTTTCTTTCAGGCATACCAACGCTTACATTGCCTTTTACAGAAAGAAAGAAAGTAGGGTCTTCATCCATTTGATAGATTGAGATTTTCACTTTCCCTTTAGCATTGATGCTAATACTACGACTACCTTTATCAGCCGAAACAAATTCAGCAGCACTACTTACAATTGCTGTAGGATTATATCTTTTAGTTTCCATGGGTGTATCCAACTCTCTTGCAAGACTTGAAGGTAGCTGAGGAAGAATATGCTGCCACATTTTACTTCCTGTTGCTATTTCAGAGTGATTTACTTTTCCTCTTGAGTCTTTTACGCCCAATATTACAGCAGCATTTGGTCTTTTGGTGCTGTTATAATTTACTACACCATCGTTACCACCTTGGCTACTTGAACCCCCATTCCAGCTAAGATACACACCAGAAACCCACAGCCAACCACTGTAATTCCAGCCACCATACGTTTTAACGTTAGTTTTAGGACGATTGGGGTGAGGGTCTGTTTGGTTACGAAAAGCTG
>JANRLU010000021.1:0-4645 GCA_033762275.1 Thermonemataceae bacterium
TTCAAAGTAGTAGCAGAATAAATAAAAAAAGCCTCATAATGAGGCTTTTTTTATTTATTATCCAAGAAGGCTATTTGCTCTTGTACTTTTTCTTTCAGAAACTCCTTATACACCAACAATTTCTGATGCAGTTCTTCATCAGTGATTGCTAGAATTTCGGTAGCTAAAATACCTGCGTTTTGAGCATTATTAAGAGCAACCGTAGCTACAGGAACACCTGCGGGCATCTGCAAAATAGAAAGTATGGAGTCCCAACCATCTAAAGAATTAGAGGACTTCACAGGAACCCCCACCACAGGTATTGTAGTGAGAGAAGCCACCATACCAGGCAAATGAGCCGCTCCGCCTGCTCCAGCAATAATTACACGCAAACCCCTCTGATAGGCGGTTTGTGCATATTCAAACATTCTTTCAGGAGTTCTATGTGCCGAAACGATGGTCATTTCGTAAGCAACCCCCATTTTTTCTAAAAAGTTGGCAGCTTCTTGCATTACCGCTAAATCTGATTGACTGCCCATAATAATTCCAACGAGAGCTTTCATAAAAATATAGATTTAAAAATACTTTCTTTTAAAAATTTCATTCAAAATAATAGCATCTTTGAGTTTGTTTCTATCTTGAAGCATCAAGCTATACCTGCTTTTACTTTTCTTCTTTTTTACATAAGCACTAAAGCGAGTATCCGTATTTCTTTGTTTTTTGCTTAAACCTTTTTCTACACCACCAATTTCTTTGGCTTGTTTTTCATTGATAACAGATAATTTTATTTCTTCTGTCGTCTTTTTCTTTTTATTTTCTGTTTTGTAGGGCGAAAAATGTTGGTCTTTTTTTCTCTCATCAGCACTCAGTCCTTTTTCTGTTATTCCAGAAGTTGTCATTTTCTTTTTTTCAATTATTTCAGGCTGATTCTGTGGTGCGTTTTGAGTTTCATTTAATTTCTGGGTAATTTGTTTGAGCAAATCATCAAAGGTATTACCCGTTTGAGGAGAAGGTTTTTTAGTCTCTGGAGCACTATCTTTTTTCGTAAAAGCCCTGAAAAGAAATACAAGTACTGCTATTACTACTGGGAAAAATTCAAAAATAAATTCTAATAGCTTTTCCATACAATTAAGCGTTTTCCCAAAAGTAAAAAAAATAGCGGAAAAACAAAAATTATTTCACAAAGGCGTATATTCTTAACAACTGCTTAGCAAGCATTGCACTTACTACCTGAAAAGGCAGCATAAATAAAGAAGGCGTAAGATACTCCCAAATTCTTTTGCTTGGCGGATAAATTTTGTAATGAGCAAAAGACCACCAACAACGCCACTCTTTTGTACAAGGCTGGCAACCAAAGCAATGCTTTGTATCATAAGCAAAAAATATTTCTAAAATGAAATAAATGGGGGCTGCCACAAGAATTGCCGTTACAAACACCCAATTATTTCGCTGTTTTATTTTTTCTTTTGCTTGAGATGCCGTAATCAAATCATCAGTAATGAGGCTGTGCCTTAAAGCCCAAACAGCCACCAAAGTACTCAGACCTGCACTTATCCAAAAAAGTTGCTTGAAAGAAAAATCTTTTTGCAGCCACTTATTTTTCAGAGCATAAGGCGTAAGCCATTTATCATTTGCCCAACTTGCCGCATAGCTACTCAAAAAGAAAATCAGAGCCCAAAAAACCATCTGAGCAAACCATTTTGATTGCAAACTTGGAGCTACAAACTCTTCATAAATATCTTGCAGAAAACTCCAAACAAACTGCCCACCCTCAAAAATTTTGTACCAGAGCGTATCTACCCAAGAAAAATGAGGAATATCAAGCAAGGGATAGCGTTTTCGACCAGAAGAGTTGTGTTCAGCTTTAAAAAACATATTTTGCTCTCCCGAACTCACCCATATATAAGAAGTATAAAGATGATTATCATAAGAAAACGCTTGCTCTATCGCCTCCTGAAAAGTCTGTTGGCTCACACTTTCTTTTTTGCACTCCACCAACAAAAAAGGTTTTTGTTGGGTATTATCGGCAAAGACCAAAATATCCACACGTTTGTAGCTTGAGCCCATTTTTACAGGATGCTCAAAGACTATTCTCTCAGCAGGGTAACGATATTTGTATAAAAGTTCGGCATAAATTTGTAGGCGTACTCTTTCTTCTGGATTGAGGGAAAGTTTCAGATTGAGAGGCTTATAGAAAACTTCTTTATTGCTTTCGTCTATTAAAATAATCCCTTCGGATTGTGCTTTTTGTAGAAAATTCATTAGAAAAATTTACTATTTTTGGGGAAATTTACGAAAAAAAGACTGCCATTCGTCAAAAACCCTAATTTAGTAAAATAATTCCATAAAAATACACGTTTTGCTACAACAATTTAGTTTATTTTTATACCTTCTATTTTTCTCATATCCTGAAACTTTTTGCCAAAGTTATAACGAAAAGAAATATCTATATATCCAGATTTTAGATAATTATTACTTTCTTGTTTAAAAGCCCCATCATTATACTTTTCTAATGTTTGTCCATTCCAATTAAAAACGTCTCCTACTCCAAGGGATATGCTAATTTTCTCTTGGAAAAAGGATTTACTCACATTCCAATATATCAATGGAGGTTTTTTCTTATATGCTTGGTATTGCACATCTTTTGTAAGATATGAAACTGAAAAAAAACCTATCCAGTTTTTCTTAAATAAATATGTTACAGAAGCATCTAATTGGTATGTCAATCCTTGTGAAAAAGCATTATCGCTATAAATACTCTTGTAATTATAGGCGTTTAAAAGACTGCTTATATTGATAATGAATCGCTCTTTGATAGTGTTATTATAAGAAACATTCAACTGTAAGTTATCATAAAAAATAATATTTTCGTATTTCTTCTCAAAAATAGAATCACTACTAATAGTTCTGTAGACAATAGCCTTATCCAGCCTATTATAGTTGATAGAAGTAGAAAAAAAGGAACTATTACTCAAATTTACAGCATAATTTAGTGCAAATTCATTTTCTATTTCATTCATAAGGTTATTATCCCCTCTACTAAATATACTAGGATTATTAACCATTTTAAAAGTATTAAAACTCTCAGCATCAGGGCGATAAATTACCCTACGATACAATAAACTCATATTTCCATAAGAGCCGAGTTCTCTGGTGATGCTTATTTGTGGTAATAAATTTGTAAAATAGCTGTTTTCATTCAAAGTAGCATCTTGTAGGTTTCGTTCCAAGTACTCCGCTCTACCCTCAAAATTGAAAATCCAACTCCTATAAGAGAAATTATAACCTATAAAGCCTGAAACAAGATTTTGCTTGAAATTCTGAAAGCCTGTGTTATCTCCAATGGTAATTGTATCCCCTGTATTAAGGTTGGCTTCCATTGATACGAAATTTATTTTTGAGTACTTATGAGCATATATAAAACCAATATTTAATTTATGATGATTAGTTAGGTGTATGTGATTAGACCATTTGCCTGCCCAAGTTTTTACATTTTGTTCATTAGTACTATTAGCAATATATTGATTTTTTGTGTTTATTAGAGAGCTATTATTCTGATTTGTCGATAGATTAAGAATTATAGATGAACTATATTTTTTACTAAACATTTTTTTAATTTCGGTTGTAGCTACTAATAATGGTTGTTTTATTTCACTGTTATTTGTTGTATTCTCTATACTATTATTTATGAAGTTATTCAAATAAATTTGATTACTACTAAAAGGTTTAGAGAGAAAAAAAATCAATTCTCCGTTAATTTTTAATGTATTATTGATGTTGTGGAAAAATGAAAAGCTTGTGTTACTTGTTTGAGTATTTGTAAAAGTTTTTCCTTCTTGAGAAATAGGCATAAAGTTAGCAGTATTTTTCCTGTTCATATCCCAAGCCCCCTCTATGCTTACCTGAGTTGCACCGGTAGTAAAGTTCAGCATAGTTTTTTTATTCTTTAACATAAAATTAATATTACCAGCATACATTGGACGAAAGAACCCTGCAATACTATTGATAGAACCTTTTGAAATAAAAGCATTAGATTTTATAACTACATTTATTATGGCATTTTTTCCAGCTAACTCTGAGATAGGTGGGTTCGGTATAACTTCTATTTTATCAATAGCTTCAGAGGGGAGAGATTCTATCACCTCCTTTGTTGTTCTTTGCCCATTCAAATAAAATAAGACGCCTTTCGTCCCCATTACTTTATATTCATTTTCTTGCCCCATAGAAAGCATAGGCGTCATTTTTAAAACCATTTGAGTTTCTATATTTTCTGGCAACCCCATAACTCCCACATTAAATATGACTTTTTGAGCATCAGTTTCTACAGTAGCAGCTCTCACTTCTATCCCCTGAATTGTATCTTTTTGTTCAACCAAAATCTCTCCTAAATCAATAGTTGAATTTTGTATTTTTACTATTTCCTTCACTAAGGGATAATAAGATAAGTTATTTGCCACCCAATACAATTTGCTCTTTTCAGCAATTGTTATGGAAAAATCGCCTTTATCATCACTCAGATAGTCCCCAATTAAGTTTGTAGAGTCTATCTTCATTTGATAGAGTTTGAAAGGGAAATGGGCTATACCTTGCTTTGTCATATTATTTTTGACAATACCTTTAATAACCAAGTTTTGCCCAAACGATAAAAAATAAATATTTATTAGAA
>JANRLU010000022.1:0-3006 GCA_033762275.1 Thermonemataceae bacterium
TACCAATGGTGCTATTGCTGATTCAGAATTAGACGGAAAAGCTAAAGGTTTTGGCTGGAATGTAGGTGTAGTGGTAAAACCTGTGGATAAACTTCAAATAGGTTTGGCATATCGTGCTAAAGTAGATGCTAAAGTTGAGGACGGAACAGCTACTTTTAGCAATATCCCTATGTTAGCAGACCCTGCTATCCCTGGCACGCCTGGGCAGCAGTTAGCGGCAACTTTCCCTAATCTTAGTAATGGAACTTCTACTACTAAGTTTAACGTAACTTTGCCTCTGCCTGCAGTAGCTACGCTTGGTATTTCTTGGTTGCCTTCCGAAAACCTAACTATCAATGCTGAGGCAAGATACACGTTTTGGAGTGCTTACGAAGAGCTAAGATTTGATTTCAAAGAGGCAGTAGCTGGTTCTACCGTATCTGCTTCACCTCGTAACTATGCTGATAGAGTTACTTATGGCTTGGGTGCAGAGTACAAAATTAAAGATTTGGCTATCAGAGCGGGTGGTTATTATGACCCAACCCCTGTAAAAAATGGTTATATGACTGCCGAAACTCCTGATGCAGATACTTTTGCAGGTACACTTGGCTTCGGTTATACCATCAACAAGAAAATCTCTATTGATTTCGGTTCTATTTTCTTAAGCAAAGAAAAAAGAAGTAATAACATCCCCGAATCAAATACAGAAGGTGATTTAGTAGGACCTTCTGGTACTTACAAAACCAACTCTTTCGTAGGTACATTAGGTGTATCTTTCATTTTCTAAAATTTTAAATAGCATCTATATGAAAATAAATTTTTATAAAGGAATAGCTTACGCAACTTTGGTGTCACTATCTTTGGTGGCTTGTAAGCCCAAATTGGACGCAGATATGCCTGCTTCTAAAGCAGAATTAGACTTAAGTAATTACGTATCAGTAGGGAACTCGCTCACAGCTGGTTATGCTGACGGCGGTTTGTATAGAGACGCACAGCTAAATTCTTACCCTAATTTTATCGCCCAACAAATGCAGTTGGCAGGTGGAGGAACTTTTGCTCAACCTTTGTTTAGCGAAACGCAAGCTAATGGTTCTGGTTACTTGAAGATAACAGGTTGGAACACAGATGGAACACCTATTTTGAGCGAGGAAACAACTAATTTAGCTGTAGTAGATGCACTTACTGGACAATTAGCTCGCCACGAAGGGGCAAACAATAATTATGGCGTACCTGGTATCAGGGTAGCAGATGTAAATTTCGCTCCTTACGCTCAACTCAATCCTTATTTCGAACGCTTATTGCCTGCTGGCACACAGAAAACCTATACAGATATGGTTTCTGGTGCAAATCCAACCTTTTTTACTTGTTGGTTAGGTAATAATGACGTATTAGGTTTTGCCACACGCGGCGGAGACCCTGAAGCAAATCCTGTTGGTTCTACACCCATCCCTACAAGCGAATTCCCTGTAAGTGCTTTAGGAGCTGATGGAGCTATCACTGATTCTGCATTCTTTGCTGCAAATTACAAAGCATTGGTAGATAAACTTACTGCCAACGGAGCTGAAGGTGTATTAGCTACTATCCCTGATATAGCTTCTATCCCTTATGTAACCACCCTAAACGGTATCATTGCTGATGGTGCTGGTGGAGTATTTCCTGTAGTGCCCTTAGATGCTACTACTGCTGCTACTTTGAATGGCTTATATATGGCAACAGGATACTCAAACCCTGGTTTTGTAGCTGGTAATAACTATTTTGTTATTAGTATAGATGATCCTAATACAGGCACTATAGAGGTACGCCAGATGAACCCTGCTACAGACTATATCTTACTTTCTGCACAAGGCTTGGCTCCTCAATTGGCTACAGGCTTAGGGGTGGCTTTACCTAACAATGGCTCAAATCCTTCCTTACCTAATCCTCCTTTTACTTCCCTACCTGCTCCTCTTCCTAATTGGGCGGTGTTAAGTGCTGAGGAAGTAGAATTAGTAAGAACTTACACGGGGTATTACAATGATATTATCAGAAAAACTGCAGAAGATAAAGGCTTGGCTTTGGTAGAGTCTGATTTATTCTTTGACTACATCAAGGCTACTAAAACGATTGATGGTGTTTCTATCAGTTCTGATTTTATTTCTGGTGGTTTGTTCTCTGTTGATGGGGTTCATCTTACTCCTAAAGGTTATGCGATTATTGCAAATCAGTTTATTAAGGCTATCAACTACACCTATGGTAGTGCTATTCCTTTGATTGATGTGAATGCTAAAAATTACAGAACCGTAGTATTCCCTTAATTTTATTAGTAGATTTTTATACATTCAGCAGCCCTCTTGCAAGAGGGCTGCTTCCGTTTACAGACTTTTGTGTTTATGATTTTTGTCATTGTATTTCTGAAAAGAGATTGTTTTGTTTGTATGAAAAATCAATAAAAACTTAAAAATTATGACAACACAAGAAGTAGAAGTAAATTGGTTAGACCATTTGGCTTTTGAAGGTGAAGTGAACGGGCATAAAATTGTACTTGATGCAGATGAAGCCGTTGGTGGTTTGGATAGAGGGGCTCGCCCCAAACCTTTTATGTTGCTCGCTTTGGCAGGCTGTACAGGAATGGATGTCGTTTCAATTTTAGCAAAAATGAAGGTAGAAATCCAAAACTTTAAGGTAAAAGTAAGTGGTGATATTACAGATGAACACCCCAAACACTTCAATAAAATGCACGTAAAATATGAGTTTTGGGGAAAAGATTTGCCACTTGATAAATTACAGAAGGCGGTTAGCCTTTCTGAAGAGCGTTATTGTGGCGTGAGTGCCGTCTATAAAAAGGCAATGCCTGTAACTTCTGAAATTGTATTACATCAAACTCTCTAGACCTATACAAAAAGCCTCCTAAAATAAGAGGCTTTTTGTGTGTTAATAAAACAACATCTTCTACAAAGTCTTTTTGAAAAACTTTGTTTCTGATTTTGCAACAATATTGCAAATAAAAAATCTTTTATCCAAATATTTTTTAAAAATCTTCGTTTGAGT
>JANRLU010000023.1:0-14445 GCA_033762275.1 Thermonemataceae bacterium
TCTTCCCATTCATCATATATCGCTCTGAGAATAATTCCTAAGTCTTCAGATATACCATCAATAATACTTGCTTTTTTGCTTTTTTGGGCATACCATTTTTGCTCTTTAAACATAGATAAAACATAACTGTTAAATAAATCTTTGTCTAATTTTCCCGCTTCAAGCAGATTTAGCTTATTGATGAAAGTTGGCAAACCTTTTGAGCCTTGCGAAAAATCATCAAGTTTTAGGTGATTATCAGCGATAATTTCTAAAAATGCCTCTTTTTTTACTTTTAAAGACCGCTTAAAAACTTTTAAAAAACTTTTTAAATCAGCAATTACAGAGCTATAATCTTTTAGTTTTCTTTGGCTAATTTTGTGGGCTATTGGGCGGCTCTCTTCTTTGTAAAGGTTTTTGGTGTATTCAGAAAGTTTTTTGTGTAAATCTTTCCAAGAACTCCCCTCTCTAATTTCATCAATCACAAAGTTTAGTACAAACTCAGTGATTTCCTCTTTATCCTTCTCACCTAATTGTGCGATAAGCCTATCAGCAGCATTATTAGTGAGGCTTTCCACGTCCATATCCAACTGATAATTCATTGGAATATTGATTTCTTGTGTAAAAGCTGCTATGAGCCTATTATTAAAGCTATCGATAGTGCTAACGGCAAAATCAGAATAGTGATAAATGACTTGCTGAAAAACGAGTTTGGCTCTTTGTTGTAACTCCTGCAAACTAATACCTAATGCTTGACAAAGTTCTTGTTGTAAAAATAAATCTTTATTTTCGGTGAAGGCAAGTAATTTGCCAAGTACCCTTTGTTTCATCTCTTTGGCGGCATCTTTAGTGAAGGTGATGGCTAATATTTTTCTGAAATATTGTGGGTTGAAAGTTGAACTTTGAGGGTCTACACCTAAGGCTAATCGTAAGTACTCTTTGCTAAGTGTGTAGGTTTTGCCCGAACCAGCCGAAGAAGTATAAATTATGAACATATTATATTTTTAAAATAAAAACAATGATAGCTTTTTTTCATAAACTAAGCAAACAATAAGATTTTTGATTAGTTTTGAATTTTGTTTCTGCTACTCAAAATTTTATGCTTAATAACACAGATTTTAGAAAAATCGCTCATCAAATCGCTGACTGGATGGCTGATTATTTGGAGAATGTAGAGCATTATCCCGTAAAATCGCAGGTGAAACCCAAAGAAATTTACGAGGCTTTGCCCGAAGAAATGCCCTCTCAAAGTGAAGATTTTGGTAGTATTCTAACTGATTTTCAGGAAATTATCCTTAAAGGTATTACACATTGGCAAAGCCCTAACTTTTTTGCTTACTTCCCCGCCAACTCCAGCTACGAATCTGTATTAGCCGAAATGCTTACAGCCACTTTGGGCGTACAAGGTATGATTTGGGAAACCTCCCCCGCTGCTACCGAACTTGAAGAAAAAGTACTTGATTGGTTGAAAAAAGCGGCTGCTTTACCTGCTTCTTGGCAAGGAGTAATACAAGATACGGCTTCTTCAGCTACTTTGGTAGCTTTACTTACTGCCAGAGAAGCAAAAACAAATTTTCAAATCAATGAAAAAGGATTTGCAGAGCAAAATAAATTTAGAGTTTACGCCTCTGAGCAAACACACTCCTCCATAGAAAAAGCCGTTAAAATTGCTGGTTTTGGTAGAGAAAACATTGTATATATTCCCACAGATGAAAAATTTGCTCTCATTCCTTCATTTTTGGAGCAAGCTATTCAAAATGACTTAGAAAAAGGCTTCATTCCTTTGTGTGTGGTAGCAACCATTGGTACAACGAGTTCCACAGCCATAGACCCCTTAGCAAAAATAACAGCTATTACCGAAAAATATCAAATTTGGCTGCACATAGACGCTGCCTATGCAGGAACAGCAATGCTGCTCCCTGAATACAGATATATGCTAAAGGGAATAGAAAAAGCTGATAGTTACGTTTTTAACCCACATAAATGGCTTTTTGTTAATTTTGATTGCTCTGCCTATTTCGTAAAAGATGAAAAACTGCTCAAAAAAACTTTTGAGATTTTGCCTGAATATTTGAAAACAGAACAAGACAAACAGGTAAATAATTACAGAGATTGGGGCATACCGCTTGGCAGGAGATTCAGAGCTTTGAAACTTTGGTTTGTGCTGCGAAGTTTTGGGCTGAGGGCTATCCAGAAAAAAATACGCGAACATATCCAACTTGCTCAAAGTCTTAGAAAAATCATAGAGCAAAATGCTGATTTTGAGATGCTTGCACCCACCAACTTAAATCTGCTGTGTTTCAGATATAAAAATGACCAAGAAACGGAGGAAGCACTCAATATTTTTAATGAAAATCTACTAAAAAACATCAATAATTCGGGAAGAGCCTATTTGAGTCATACCAAACTTAATGGAAAATATGCTTTACGTATGGTAATAGGGCAAACTTATGTATTGCAAAAACACGTTGAAGATACTTGGGAACTTATTGAGAAAACCGCAAAAGAGTTAGCTAAACAATGAAAACACAAATAAAACCAACCATAAGAGCACTAAAAGAACAATTACCTTTAATGGAAGCCTTTTATACCATACAAGGAGAAGGTTTCTATCAAGGGAGAGCCGCTTATTTTATCCGTTTAGGTGGTTGTGATGTTGGTTGTGTATGGTGTGATGTGAAGGAATCTTGGGAGGCTGAAAATCACCCAATTATCAGTGTAGAAGAAATTGTGGAAGAAGCTCAAAAATATCCCGCCAAATTAGTAGTAGTTACGGGCGGCGAACCTTTTATCTACAATCTTGAGCTACTAACAGAGACTTTGGGGAATTTAGGGATACAGAGAAATATTGAAACCTCCGGAGCTTATCCTATTTCAGGGGAATGGGATTGGATTTGTTTTTCACCAAAAAAATTTAAACCAGCTTTGGATGAGTTTTACCAGAAAGCCCACGAACTCAAAGTAGTGATTTATCACGCTTCGGATTTGGAATGGGCGGAAGGCTTCGCAAAAAAAATGCACAAAGAGGCTGTTTTATTTTTACAGCCTGAATGGAGCAAACAAAAAGAGTTGTTACCTCTCATCATTGATTATGTAAAAAAATATCCTCATTGGAGAATCTCTTTACAAACACATAAATTTATGGATATTCCTTAGAAAAATCTATAAATTTCTTAACTTTAATCCTCAAACAAATGCGATTATGTTTCAAAAAATATTTTTCTCCTTGTTGGTGTGTTTTGCCTTTGTTGCTTCTCTGAAAGCTCAGGAAACTTACAATACCAAAAATAAAGGGGCTATCAAACTCTACGAAGAAGCTCAAGAAGAACTAAGAAAACGCTACAAAACCAAACAATCAGAAAATCGTTATGATGAGGCGATGGAGCTTTTTGAAAAAGCCGTTAAAAAAGACCCTAATTTTACGGAAGCTCACTTGGCTTTAGCTCAAAACTATCAAATTTTTGGCAAATATTACGACAAAATGATTTACCATTATGAACAAGCCGTAAAAAGTAGCCCAACCAACAAAAAAGTAATAAAAGCCTATTATACGCTTGCTGGCGAGATGCTCAAACAAGGAAAGTATGAAAAAGCTCGTAAATATGCCGAAGGTTTTTTGGCTTTTGCCGAAGGAGCTGAAGTTTATACCAAAGAAGCTGAAAGAATAATTGCTTGTACAGATTTTGCCAAAACCAGCATCACTAATGCTTTGCCTTTCCAACCAAAATCTTTGGGAGAGAAAATTAACCAAAAAAATAGGTTGCAATATTTTCCTGTGCTTACTGCTGACCAAAATACGATTTTTTTTACAGCTATAGGGCTACCCAAAAAAGGACATAGCGAAGATATTTTTGTAAGTATCAAAACAGAGGGGGTTTGGTCTGAACCTATGCTATTGAGTAAAAAAATAAACACTGATGAAAATGAAGGTACTTGTAGTATCTCCGCTGATGGCAAAACCATTGTTTTTACCTCTTGCCAAGGGCGACAAAGTTTCGGAAGTTGTGATTTATATATCAGCGAGATGATAGGCAAAGAATGGACAGAACCTATCAATATGGGGCAACGTATCAATTCACCTTTTTGGGACTCACAACCCTCCCTATCGGCAGACGGTAATACCTTGTATTTTATTTCAGATAGAAACAGACGTTCAGGAATGGATATTTACGTAAGTCATTACCAAAAAGAAATAGGTTGGTCAGAAGCAATGGCTTTGCCCGAAACTATCAATACCAATAAAGATGAGTTTTCTCCTTTTATTCACGCCAACGGAAAAACGTTGTTTTTTTCCTCAAACGGACATATTGGTCTGGGGGGATGGGATTTGTTTTCTTCAGAACTAGAAAATAATGAATGGAGCAAACCTAAAAATTTGGGCTATCCTATCAACAATCACCTTGACCAAGTTTCTTTGTGTGTAAGTGCTGATGGTAAAAAAGGCTACTACGCTGATGAAAAAAGAAAAGGAAATGTAGATATATCTGCTGAAATCTTGGAGTTTGATATGCCCGAACCTGTTACCGTCAGAATAAGAACGCAATACCTAAAAGGTAGAGTTTTTGATGCTCAAACCAAAGAAGTATTGGAGGCTCAAATAGACCTTATCAATCTGGCTAATAACCAAAAAGAGAACGCCGTGCAATCAGATAAATACAATGGAGAATATTTGTTGGTACTTAATGAAAAAACAGAATATGCCTTAGAAATCAATAAAAAAGGCTATGCTTTTAAAAGTTTGCGTTTTGATTATTCCAATAAAAAAGTAGATGATATAGAGCCTATTATTTTAGATATTTACCTCTCCCCTTTAGAGAAAGGAACTATCTTTGTGCTTAATAATGTGTTTTTTGATAGTGGCAAATGGGATTTGGAGGCAAAATCCAGAGCAGAACTGGACGAATTAATTAGGTTTATGCAAGAAAACCCTCAAGTAAAAGGCGAAATATCGGGGCATACAGATAACGTAGGCGATAAAAAAACTAATATAGACTTATCGTTAAAAAGAGCCAAATCTGTGTATCAGTATTTATTACAAGGTGGAATAGAGTCTAAAAGACTGGTATTCAAGGGGTATGGCGATAGCCAACCCAAAGCCCCTAATGATACAGAAGAAAATAAACAACTGAACAGAAGAATAGAATTTAAAATTTTATAGAATGAAAAAATATGTGTACTACTTGCTTTTATGGCAGATTTTAGTCGCTTGTGGGGCTGATAGCCAAGCGTTGCTCGACAAAGCTCGTACCCTAATGCAACAAGAAAAATACGAGGAAGCTCTTCAGTTTCTTAACAAATCTATAGAAAAGAATGCCCAAAACGCTGAAGCCTTCAATGCCCGTGGTGTGGCACTTTTTGAGCTTGGCAAATATAATGATGCTATTTTGGATTATACACAAGCCATACAGATTGCTCCCGACAATTACAAAGCCTATTTCAATAGGGCAGAACTGCAAAAAAGATTAAAAGAGTACGAAAAAGCACTCGCAGACTACGAAAAAGCGATTAAGCTATCACCACAAATCGCAGATTTGTATCTCAATAGAGGCGTTTTATTATTTGAACTCAAAAAAATAGAAGAAGCTAAAAAAGATTTTCAGAAAAGTATAGCCTTAAATCCGCAAAATAAAAATGCTTTTTTCAACTTGGCTAACCTATATTTTATGGAAAATACTGAAAAAAGTACCCTGCTTGCCAAAGAAAATTTTGAAAAAGTAATAGCCTTAGACGCCAAATTTTTGAAAGCTCATCTTAATTTGGCAAAAGTGCTGATAGTCTTGGACGAAAAAGAATCGGCTTGTAAAAGTTTGGCAGAAGCCGAAAAACTTGGTAGCCAAGAAGCAAAAGAACTTAAAGAAAGTATCTGTAAATAATATGATGCGAACTCTCTTTTTTTTGATACTCTCACTGCCTGTCTTGGCTCAACATACGCCTTTTCCCCTTGCTGATAGCATTTGTACATATCAAGTTAATAACGGTGATACACTCAAAAAAGAACTTTTGAAACGTGAAATCTTTATTTATGATAAAAAAGGTATGTTACGAGAAAGGCTTGTGGAAGAAAAAATAAATGGGAAATGGACATACACCCAAAGAGTACTCTTAGGCTATAACGCTATCAATCGCATACAACATATAAAAAAAGAAATCTGGAATACTGAAAAAAGAAACTGGCAAACAAACATTCGGAGAACTTTTAACTATAATGTGAGATATTTGCCCGTGAGCTATTTAGATGAAAAGCGAGTCGCTGAGGCGTACCAAAAAATCGGAAAAGTAAATTTTGAATATACCAATAAACACCAATTAAATATGGTCGTTTGTAAGGTTTTCAAACAAAATCAATGGAAAGACTCTCTCAAAAAAACGCTGTTTTATGATAGTACAAACTCTTTGAAGTCTTTGCTAACCTACAAAAATGAAGAAAATTTTTGGTTTCTATCTGAAAAAACTGAAAAAAATCTCAAAAAGCAAGAAATTGAATTTATTTACAAAAGCATCAATGCTACTGGGCGGGATAATATCAAAGAAAAAATAAGTGAATATTATTCAAAAAAAGGAGATTTTTTGGGCTACAAGCGATTTTCTTATGACGAAATAAGCCGAAAATACAAAGAAACAGGTGGCTTGCGGGCTTGGTATGACAAGAAAAGTGCTAAATGGAACTACAATTTTTATGTATTTAAGGAAGGCAAAATGTGGGTAGAATCGCAAATCAGTGTTTCCCCAAGCAAAGAAGCCAAAAATAATGCCATTAAAGATCTTCCTATTGATTTCTTAGAGTAAGGAGGTAAAATGTTATAGTTTTTTACCTCCTTCAAAATATTATTTTTTTGCTGCCTGATAAAGTTCAGCTACTTTATTCCAGTTTACAACATTGAAAAAAGCTCCTACATAATCGGCTCTCCGATTTTGGTATTTTAGATAGTAGGCGTGTTCCCATACATCAAGCCCCAAAATGGGTGTACCACATCTTACACCTTCTATATCCATTAGCGGGTTATCTTGATTAGCTGTAGAACAAACTTCTAATTCTCCATTTTCCAACACACAAAGCCAAGCCCAACCAGAGCCAAAACGAGTCATCGCTGCTTTTGAAAATGTTTCTTTGAAAGCCTCAAAAGAGCCAAATTTTTTATCAATAGCTGCTGCCAAGTCGCCTGTAGGGTTTCCTCCTGCATTTGGAGCTAAAGTTTCCCAAAATAAAGTGTGGTTGTAATGTCCTCCTCCATTATTACGAACTGCTACGGGATATTTGCTGATGTTTTTACAAAGTTCTTCGATACTCATATTTTCAGCATCTGTACCTGCAACAGCATTATTTAGGTTGGTGATATAGGCAACATGGTGCTTGGAGAAGTGAATATTCATCGTTTGAGCGTCTATATGTGGCTCAAGAGCGTTTTCTGCGTAAGGCAGCGGATTCTGTGTAAATGCCATAATTTTTGGGTTTGGTGTATCTTTACAACAAAAAAAAAGAAAAAAAGTTACTTCTGCAACAAAAATCACCTACTAAATGGTAAAAAATAAAAAGAACAACATAGGTGCAAGGGCTTTGAAATAAATAATGATAGTCTTACAAAAAATTATTATTTTTGCGAGGAAATTAGCTAACAATCGTAAGAAAGATGAAAAAAGGAGCTTTAGGACGTGGTTTGGGAGCCTTGCTGTCGGATTCTGTGCCACAAGAAGATGCAAATAATAGCCCTGTGCTTGAGCAAGCAAGTATCAACGAGATAAGTGTGGAAATCATAGAAACTAACCCATATCAGCCTCGTACCGATTTTGATGCTACTGCCTTGCAGGAACTTGCAGAATCCATCAAAACACAAGGAATTATACAGCCTATTACCGTTCGCAGACTTTCAGAAAATAGTTATCAGCTTATTTCGGGCGAACGCCGTTTGCAAGCCTCCAAATTAGCAGGACTACAAACGATACCCGCTTATATACGTACCGCCAACGACCAACAAATGTTGGAAATGGCTTTGATAGAGAATATCCAAAGAGAAAATCTAAACCCTATTGAAATTGCTCTGAGTTACCAAAGACTTATTTCGGAGTGTAATCTAAAACAAGAGGAGTTGGGCGATAGAGTAGGAAAAAACAGAACAACCGTAACTAACTATTTGCGTTTGCTCAAATTACCCCCTATGTTACAAGCTGCTCTGCGTGATAAACAAATCACAATGGGACACGCTCGGGCTATCATTAATATTGATAATGCTGATGAACAAATCGCTATTCTGAAAAAAATTATTTTAGAAGACCTTTCAGTAAGAGCCGTAGAAAATTTGGTTAGAAATCTCTCCGAAAGCAAAATTCAACAGAAAAGTGAAAAACAAAAATTAAGTTTGAGTCCAGAAATCAAATCCTTGCAGACACAACTTTCTTCACATTTTGGCACAAAAATCTTTATAAAAGCTAATGTCAAAAATCAAGGAGAGATAAAAATACCTTTTAGCTCTGCTGAAGATCTCAACCGAATTTTGGAAATATTTGATTTGTAATGTATCAGAGTATTCTTTCACCTACCGAAGGTATTTACAAAGAAAAAGGTAGTAAATTTTTGGCTTTTGCTTATCCCGTAGAAACAGAGGAAGAGGTAAAAAGTTATTTAGAAGTACTCAAAAAGAAATATTTTGATGCGACACATCACTGCTACGCTTACATTTTGGGGGCAAAACAAGAGAAATGGAGAGCTAACGATGACGGCGAACCAAACCACTCGGCTGGTACGCCTATTCTCAATCAGATAAAAGCTAAAAATATAAGTGATGTCTTCGTGGTGGTAGTTCGTTATTTTGGAGGGGTAAAATTAGGGGTAAGTGGTTTGGTAAATGCTTACAAGACTGCTGCTGCATTGGTGCTTGATGAAGCAATACTGCTAACAAAAATCCCTAAAAAAAACATTGCCATACGTTATACCTATCCAGAAACAAAAGAGGTAATGCATATTATTCATCAATACGATATACAAATCATAAACCAAGAGTTTGATTTGTTTTGTCAATTACAACTTGGTATCCCTTCCGAAAAATTAAACATTGTTACGGAAAAATTAGCAAAATGGATTTACCAGAGCTGATTTTCCAAAACGCTCCTATACTTTTTACAGATTTTGTTTGGTATAACTCAAAAAAAAGTCTACTTTTACGCTAAGTAAGGTTTGAAAATCAAATCATTGTTCCACTAAAACCAAATTCTCTACCAATGAAAAAAATAGCAAAGGTTCTGACATTTGGCTTTTTAGGCGTTTCTCTTTTCCCAAGTTTAGTAAAAGGGCAAGGCGAAATAGCTAAAAAAACAATATTCATAAATAATAATGCCACTGACGAGGAACTGAAAAACTATGTTCCTGCCATACATGATGACCTCATTATAGAACGTCTCAAATGTATAGAAAAAGATATTCCGCTTACTTATCATAAGGCTGTGCGTGGGCAAATAGAGCGTTTTATGGTCAAGCAACGCAACCAAATGCAATATTATTTGATGCGTAAGGATAGATACTTCCCTATTTTTGAGGAAGTTCTGGCTAAACATGGCTTACCCGATGAACTCAAATATTTGTCAGTAGTAGAGTCTGCTCTCGTTCCTAATGCTCGTTCTTGGGCGTCAGCAGTGGGTTTATGGCAATTTATGCCCTTCACAGGCAAAGAGTACGGCTTGATACAAGATTTTTATGTAGATGAACGTGTAGATCCTTACAAATCTACGGAAGCAGCAGCTTTGTTTCTCAAGAAGCTCTACGACAGATTTGGCGATTGGCACTTGGCTTTGGCAGCCTACAATTCGGGACCAGGCAGAGTAAGCCAAGCAATTAAGCGTGCAGGTGGCGGTAAAAGAACATTTTGGGAAATTTATCCATACTTACCCAATGAAACAAAGGCTTACGTGCCTATTTTCATTGCTGTTAATTATGCGTTTAACTATCACCAAGAGCATTATACAGCCTCTCCTCAAGAGGTATATGTGCATATCCCTTCGGATACCTTGCAGATAAACAACCAGTTTTTTAATCTCAAAGAATTGGCTAAACAATTAGATGTAGACTTTGAAATTTTACAAATTTTAAACCCTCATCTGAAAAAAAATGTAGTGCCTCGTCATTACAAAAACTATACTATTCGTATTCCGAAAGAAAAGTCGGAGTATTTGGCAGCTAACAGAGACGATATAATGCAGATTTGTAGCAGAGGTAGTTATCAGTATATGCCTTATCCTAAGCCCCAAGTTGCTAATAACCAAGCTTTATTGGCAAGCACAAAAGGAAAAGAAAAGAAAACACATATCGTAAAAGCTGGTGAGGTGCTTTCTAATATTGCCAAGGAGTATGGTATCAAGGAAGAAGATTTAATGGCTTGGAACAAGCTACGAAACAAGAATTTATTAGCTTCACAAAGGCTTGTTCTCTGGGTTGAGCCTGAAAAAAATGAGTTCAGCAGACCTTCAGATTCAGAAGAAAACGACTTGGCAAATAGAAATGATACAAAAAATCAAAAAACGCCTGTCAAAACTGTCTCTAACCCTTCAGTGGCACAAATAGGGGCGGTGGCAAAGCCCACTAAAAAAGTAAATTCGGCAGTATTTCATACTGTAAAACAAGGCGATACGCTATGGAATATTACTCAAAAATATAAAGGGCTTTCTATTGATAAGATAAAGCAACTTAATCCTAACTTGAAAGGAAATAGTTTAGCCGTTGGGCAAAAAATACGAGTAAGTTAATTTTTTTAAGAAAAATATCTAAATTTGAACCCTCTTTGTAGGGTTCTTTTATTTTACAGCTATGAGTTTACAAATTTTAGAAATGTTAAAGTCTTTTGTGGGCAGAGATATTCCCGCACAAGCCCCGCCAGTAATGCGTTGGCTAAATCCTACCTTTTTGAAAGTAGAGGAAGGCTACTCCGAAGTGGAGCTTGAAGTACGTAGTGATATGCTAAATCCGCTGGGTATCCTACACGGAGGAGTGCAATCCATGATTCTTGATGAAATAATGGGAATGACGGTTGCAGCTCTTGATAAGCCCTATCCTGCGGTTTCTATCAATTTATATGTAGATTTTTTAGGGAAAGCAAAGGAAAAAGATAGAATTATTGTAACAGCCTCTATTCTCAAAAAAGGCAGACAAGTAATACAAGCATTAGGAGAAATAAAACTTGCAGATGGCACGCTTATTGCAAAGGCTAATGCAAATTTATTGAACTTAATTCCAAAATCTTGATTACTATGAAAAAAATTGTTTTTACAATGCTTGCTGTACTCTTAATGGCGGCAAAACCAGACCCCATTTTTGATAAAATAATTAGAAAATGGCAATTAGTTGGTGTACAAACTTCAAGTCTTCATATATCAGAAGCGGAGTTAAAAGCTAAAAACAATATAGTAATCATGGAGTTTGTAGAAAATGGATACTGTCTTATCAAAACAACACAAGCCACGAGCGTACAGAAAAACAAGTGGGATTTGCATAAAGATGACAAAGAAATTTATATTCTTATGGAGTCTGATAATGGTTTCGGTGAGCAAGTAAAACAAAAAATGAAAATAGAAGAAATATCTAAAAAAAAGTTGGTATTAAGCGTAGGTGTGGATAAAGATAGAGAGCTTTATACCTACAAAGCCCTTAGGTGAAATATATGTTGTATCCCAAAAATTTAGAACAAAAGTTAGGTTTTGATAAAATACGTTTGCTCTTAGAAGAACTCTGTCTGAGTAATTTAGGGCAAAGTTATATAGAGAAAATGAGGTTTTCTGATGATTATGACCTTATCGGAAAACTGACACGCCAAGTGAAAGAATTTAAAGATATTTTGAGTTTTGAAGATAATTTTCCCGCTCAAAATTTTATTGATGCTAAACCTTTCTTACAAAAAGCTCAAATAGAAGGTGTTTTCCTTTCGGAAGAAGAGTTTTTTGAGCTAAAAATGTCTTTAGGAGCTATTCAGGCTTGTGTTTTGTTCTTGGAAGCTCGCAAAGAGCGTTTTCCTACACTTGCGGATTTGCTCAAATTAGTAGATTTGGACAAAAACTTATTCAAACGAATAGACCAAACCATTGATGATAGAGGAAAACTAAAAGATACTGCTTCCGCAGAATTGCAAAAAATCAGGCGAGAAATTATCAGCGAGCAAAACAATCTTCGCAAGACCACAGATAAAATTTTAAAGCAAGCCAAACAAGCGGGCTGGACAAACGAAGATGCCGGACTTACGATTCGGGCAGGCAGATTGGTAATTCCTATTACAGCCGAGCATAAAAGAAAACTCAAAGGGTTTATCCATGATGAATCGGCTACAGGACAAACGGTATATTTAGAACCTACCGAAATTTTAGACCTCAATAACCAAATCAGAGAGCTGGAAGCACAAGAAAGGCGAGAAATCATAAGAATTCTCACAGAGCTTACCAATTATATTCGCCCTTTTCTGCCTGCTCTCCAAAAATCCTATAACTTTTTGGGGCTAATAGATTTCATACGTGCGAAAGCCTTGTTCGCTCTGAAAATCAATGCTATAGAACCTGTTTCTAAGCCAAAAACTTTACTCAACTTCAAAAATGCCGTACACCCTCTTTTGTATCTTTCGCATCAGGAGCAAGGCAAAAAAGTTGTGCCCTTACAAATAGAGCTTTCTGAAAAAAATTATATTTTAGTAATTTCAGGACCCAACGCTGGTGGAAAGTCCGTAACACTTAAAACAGTGGGTTTGTTGCAATATATGTGGCAATGTGGCTTGCTTATTCCTGTAAGTGAGGCTTCGGAGATAGGTTTGTTTAAAAACATATTTATTGATATAGGTGATGAACAAAGTATAGAAAATGACTTGAGTACCTATAGCTCACACTTGACGGCTATGCGGCAATTTGTGAATTTTGCTGATAACCAAACGCTTTTTTTGATAGATGAGTTTGGTACAGGTACAGAACCACGTTTGGGTGGAGCTATCGCCGAAGCCATTTTGGAAGAGCTTTATGAAAGAAAATCCTTTGGGGTCGTAAACACACATTACGGCAATCTAAAAACTTTTGCTCAAAACAAAAAAGGTATCACCAATGGGGCTATGCGTTTTGATATGCAAAACTTAGAACCCTTGTATCAGTTGGAAATAGGGCAAGCAGGCAGTTCTTTCGCCTTTGAAATCGCTAAAAAAATAGGCTTGCCCAAAAAAGTGTTGGCAAAAGCAAAAGAAAGATTAGATGAAAAAGAAATAAATTACGATAAATTGTTGAAAGATTTGGAGCAAGAAAGAAAATTATGGCAAGATAAAACCAGAAATCTACATCAAAAAGAACAAGAATACGAAGTTTTACTAAAAAAGTACCAAGAACAAACCGATTTTTTGGATAACGAAAAAAAGAAAATTCTAAACCAAGCCAAAATAGAAGCCAAAAAAATAATTGCTGATAGCAAACAGAAAGTTGAGCAGACCATAAGAGAGATAAAAGAACAAAAGGCTGAAAAAAATATCACAAAAACACTAAGAGAGGAGTTGGAACAACTCGATAAGACTTTAGAGGTAGAAAATATTGCTGATAACTCTGATAATGAGGATATTGTAGTAATAGGCGGAGAAATAAAAATAGGTGATTGGGTTCGTATCAAAGGGCAAAGTACGGTTGGTGAAGTGCTTAGTTTGGGTGCAAAAGATGCGGAAATACGTATGGGCGAACTTCGTTCCAATATTAAACTAAATCGTTTGGAGAAAATAAGTAAAAAAGAGGCGAAAAATACTCAAAAAGAGTTTGCTCGTAAAAGTATAGGCTTAAATTTGATAGAAAAAACAGCTAATTTTTCATATCAATTAGATTTGCGAGGAAAATCTGCGGAAATAGCGATGATAGAGTTGGATAAATTTATTGATGATGCCATTTTGGCGGCATATAGCGAGTTGCGTATTTTACACGGTAAGGGTGATGGCGTACTACGGAAATTGGTACGCGAGCAGCTAAAAACTTTCCCACAAGTAGCCTCTTTTGCCAGCGAGCACGCCGACCGAGGCGGCGAAGGAATAACAATTGTTAAAATGAAATAGTTTGAATGTTTTTCAAATGTAAGAACTGACGCACTGATATTTTTCTTAACCTTTAAAAAATATTTTATGAAAAAACTGATACTAACTGCCGTACTTTATATTGCCCTACTCGCAAATAGCTATGCCCAAACCCACTCTGACCTTTGGTATAAAATAGATTCTCTCAAAAGAGCCCTATACGTCGCACATACAAATAATCCCATACATGTAATCAATAAATATGGACTAATTACTAATCATCCTTTCATAGGAATAGATGATAAAATTGCTTGGAAAAATATGGAAAGAAACGTTATATTAGACAACTATAATCTAAGCCAAATCGCAGGTATTATCTATTATTTGCCAGGTGATAGCTTGGGGAGGTATCTTTATCCTGGTTCGGGAGGCATAGAAATCTATACACATACTTATGCTAATGCAAATCCTG
>JANRLU010000024.1:0-4773 GCA_033762275.1 Thermonemataceae bacterium
AAAACCAAGCAAATGACTCTTACCAATGGAAATAAGGTACTTATTACCCCTTTATTCCGTAAATTGAGCATTGATTATAGCAATCTGTATTACATTCGCAGGCTGCGTATTGAAATTACTCCACAAGGGCAAATAGCCAAAGCCAATATCGTGGAAATTGTAACCACCAAAGGCACAGTTGGAGAACAGAAATACAATATCATTGCCAATGTTTTTGAAGAAATTGAAACAAGAGCAGATGCTAAAATCATGGTGTATGATATTGGTTACAACCCTCAATTAGAAAACAATTCTTGGAAAGGTGAAGCAACAGCAAATCGTTCCAGTTGGGTACAAAGACCTACCAATGGAAGTGATACCCCTCCAATATGTTATTATCTTACAGCAACAGCAGATTGTAACACTGTACAATACATTGCAGATATTTCTGTTACTTGTGATGCTGGTGATGCAGTTGGAACAATTTATGGAGTAGGTAATATTGTAAATACTTGCGGTGGTGGTAGTGTTTATGTGCCTCCTTATGACCCCAATAACCCCGTTCCTATTAGTGGTGGAGGTTCTGGAACTGGCGACACAGGGCAAGATGAACCCCTAGACCCTAATTTTACACCCACTCACATTGAAGACCCAGAAGGCATTTACAAAGAATATAAAACTTATATTAAAGGAGGTTTAGAAGGAACAAAAGCATACATTAACAATTTTTCAAATTCCGACAACCCTCAAGTTCAAGCAATGGTTAGTTTTATGAGAAAAAAACTTGATGCTTTTAAACAAGCTGAGGCAGACGTTAAACTCATAGAAAAATCTAAATACAATTATATCTTTAAATCCGTACCCCCTGAAGATGGTAGACCACAAGGGGAAACTTATTATGATGTGGCTAATAACAAAATTGTTGTTGCTTTTCCCAAAAATGAAGGAATCACTGCTGCTGTTGTTTTAGGTTTAAAGGCTCACGAAATGAGACATGTAGGACAATTTGAAAGTGGTAAATTATCCTTTTTAAAAACACCCAATAGCGAAGGAAAAGGAACAGGAGGAGTTTTGCATGATTTACAAGATGAAGTAGAAGCATATAAACTACAATACATCTTGACAGTAGATTTTCATAATAACGGAAAAGTTGACTTTTTAGGCAATCCAGCAACTAATTTTGAAGTAAATAACACAACTGTACTAGCTACTAATTTATATAATTTAATCCCAACAACCCAAATCACAATAAAAAGTAATCCAGAAGGCACAACTTTGCAAAATGCAACTAATCCCACAGATATTTTTGTTAAACCTTAAACTATAAACTATTATGAAAAAGCTATTATTATTTATTGGTATTGTATTGATTTCAATACAAACACAAGCTCAAAACTCTACCTTATGGTATAAAATACAGGAAGTAAGACAACAACATTTCTCAGAAACGATTAATGAACATTTGCATGCTTCTGTTAAAAGTGGTCCAGGCATAACAGGCACAGACCCCCATAAATCATATGGTATGAGCTACTTCAAATCACCCGCAGTCATCATTGATAATCAATATGTAAGTTTTCCAGGTTCAATAAATTCAGAACAAGAGGCACTTGCTAAAATAAACAGTTATCAATTGACTCAAATTGCAGGTATTAATTATATCACCACAGCAAATAATATTGAACTAGCTACATTTTATGGAGCTAGTGGAGGTTATGGCATTATACATGTTTACACCCATGAGTTTACAGCAGCGAATCCTTGGGTAAGAGATACTTTTAAAATTTCCTTTGGAGACGGACAAATAGGTAATAAACAGAAGAAAAGCAAATAACTAAATTAAGCCCTCAAATGAGGGTTTTTTTATTGATGCTATCGTCTGCATTAACGATTGTATTATCGTTGTTTTTATGGTCTGTTTTAAGGTAAAATTTAAGGTAGTTTTCTAAGTAGAATTATAGGTAAATTTTATGGTCAGATTTATAGATATTTTAACAAATGATTTTATATATTTTTTATAGGTAAAAATATAGCTGATTATATAGCTCAATATATAAATTGCCATACAGATAAAAATATTACACTTTAAATTTCAAAGTTGCCCAAGATGGCTTATTTTTATTAGCCAAGCATTCTTTTTCCCTTTCCCTTTTTTGATTTTGATTTTTTCATATTTCCTTTTCAAAAAACATTTTCCCACAAAACTCCGCCAACGTTCCCAAAACCGCCCTCTAAAAGACCAAAAAAATCCTTTTGAAAAACCTCATTATAATTGTTAATATTTTTATTAATTGTATCATATTGTAGACTTTTTTTTTCGTTTATAAATATTTGATTTTTAATATTTTATATATGCGTTTTTAGCTTATTTTCCCACAAAACTCCGCCATTTTCCCACAAAACTCCGCCAATTTTTTAGCTTATTTTCCCACAAAACTCCGCCAATGTGGATAAAAACATCTATTTTATGTTTTTATTTTCAAACTTGTTTGTTAATATTGTTTGAAAATAAAAACACATGAAAGCAGATATAATCCAACCCAATCAAGTAACCATTGCCCGATACGATTACAATGTGTGGGAAAAACGCATGATGTATAAGCTCATAGAGCTTCTGCAAAAAGAGATGCGAAAAGAAGTAGAACTTTATAAATCTGAATATGATGTGTATTTTTCTTTTTCGCATCAGGATATAGACGCAGGTTATGATGCCCAGAAAGAAATCAAAAAAGCTCTCAAATCATTGAAAGATAAAACTATTGAAATACAAAAGAGCAAAGACCATTACTGGGTGGGTGGCTTGATTAACTGGGGAGAAGATAAAAAAGGTAAAATTCTTATTTCTGTCAATAACCATATAATTCCCTTTTTGACTGATATAGCGAAAGGTTTTACAGCTTATTCGGCTGTGGTGGCTATGGCTCTCAAAAGTTCTTATTCCCAAAGATTGTATGAAATGTGTTCAAGGTTCAAAGACACAAAGAAATGGTTTGTAGCACCCGAAACCCTTAGAGACATGCTTAATTTGCCTAAAAGCTATCAAGATTTTCAAAATATAAGGGTTAGGGTTTTAGATGTGGCAAAAAAAGAACTCAAAGATTTATTTGATGCAGGGCAATGTGATTTATATTTTACCTATGAGGAAATTAGAGGAGGCAAAGGTCGTGGAGGCTCAGTCAAAGAGTTAATTTTTACAATTCATGTGGCAGATAAGAAAGGCATCAAAACAGGCATTGAGGGGCTTACAGCTTCCAAGTTTCAGGCTATTGCCAATTTCATGCGAGAACACTTTGATACAGATATAGAGGCAAATGTAAGGTATATAAACAATGTTTTGGTGTTGCTCTCTGATACTTCTACCAAAGTAAACTTTGATGCCTTGATAGAAAAAATAGATATAGCCAAAACAAAAGAAAATCCTGCTGGATATTTTCGGGCTATTCTTAAGAAAGATTTAAAGATAGAGTAGGCATTTTTTGTAAAATATGGCTCTTGCTGGCTCTTATTGGGGTTGGGGTGGGTAATTTTTGGGTGCTTGGTGGCTCTTATTGGCTGTTAGTGGGGTATATTTTACGCACAGTTACGGAGCTGGTCGCCTGCATCAGAGCATTAAACATTTTGGCGTAATCTTTCATGGAGCTTGTTCCAAAAAGAAAAGAAACGGCGGTTTCAATCTGATATTTCTCTGATAAATTTCTGACTTCAACCTGATATTTTTCTGAAAATACAAAAATATCTGTTTTCTACTTTTTAAGTATCTGTTTATCATTTTATTATATCATTTTTTTAAAATATATTCTACCAATAAAAAACAAGTTTTTAGCCTAATTTTATTCAAAAGTTTTGGTAGAAAATAAAAATCATTATTATTATAAGTGTTTGATTATTTTGGTTTTAACAAATTTTTTAAAGTAGAATTTTCTTTTTCTAATGCCTCAAATCTTTTTTGGTATGTTTTTAGGGTAGTTTCTACTGAAACACTTGCATAAACAAGCCCTTGTCTTTTGCTTTCCAAGTCTGTTTTAAAATTTTTGAACAGCTCATTTGCTCTCTTGGCTACTTGTTCGGCTCTTTGTTCCTCTATTACTCTGATAATTAACTCGTTTTGCGTCTGCAAGTGTTGTTTAAGAATATCCAACTGTTGAGAAACTAACAGCTCAAAATCATCTTGGATATTTTTATAAGCAGCTGGGTTCTGGTTGGAGATGTGGAAAAAGTTTATCATTGCCTCCACAGCTTCGCCAATGTTGAGCTGATGGAACTCACACAAAGCATCTAAATCTTTCTTGCTTTCTTCACTTATTTTTAAGGTTTTGGTGCTCATGGCTGTTTTTTCGTTTTCATTAGAAATCGTTAAGAAACATTAAACTACGTTTTTATCTTATTTCTTACAAATTTTAATTACTTTTAACATTCATTAACGATTTTTAATAATTCCTAATCATTTAACCTAGTTGTTTTATGGCTGTTATTGATAGAAAATGTGTGTATTGCAGTGAAGTTTTTAAGGTAAATTCGTCTAATCGCAAAAAAATGTATTGTTCCAACTCTTGCAGGGTGTCCCATCACTACAAGAAAAAAGAGGCTCAAAGGCTCATTGACAAGTTGAATAATTTGAAATTTTCTTAACTAGGTTAGTGCAAAATCCGAAGCTGTTTTTGTTCTTCAGATTTGAAAAAAAGAGAAGCGAGCCGAACTCAGACTTTTTTCATTTCATTCAAAAATTTTGAGTTTTAGCTCGCCCTGCGGGGCTTAAAGGCACTTTTTATCATGCAGTTGTCATGTAGCTTACAT
>JANRLU010000025.1:0-4517 GCA_033762275.1 Thermonemataceae bacterium
ATTTCTGGTTTGATTGGGTCAAATTCAATTGAGTAATCTTTTAATTCATCACGATTTATTCTGATGAAATTAATACCTTGATTTGCTAATTCTACCGCAATAAAATCAGTAGAAAAATCAAAGCGATTAGATATTAGCAAAACTTCGGGATATTTCATACTACTGCCCTTTTTGGTCTTCGCCGGTTTCTACGTCTTCTTTTTTAGAAGCTAATGCTTTGAATTCTATTGCTTCAATTAAAAAAGTTTTGTCTAAGTTGTTTGTCCACGCACCAAGCAAACTGTCAAAAGAAAAACCTTTTGGGGCTTCAACTTCTTTTCTCTTTTTGTATTTCAAAGCTTTTTGTAATAAAATGTGTTTCATATTATTTCCTTTTTATTGTCCTTTGTTGTCTTCGCCTGTTTCTACATCTAATTTTTTTGTCCCTTGAGCTTTGAAGTCGTCTGCAAAAATCAAAGGTAATTTGCTGGTAATGTTAAACCACGCACCTAAAATAGAATTGTAAACATAGTCCTTTGGCGGATTTATGTCTTTGCGTTTTCTGTATTCAAATGCTTTGTTTAAAAGTATATGTTTCATCTTGCAGTGTGTTTCGTTTTTTATAATTGTGGCTAATGTTGTGGGGATTTGCGAATTTACAAAAAATCAGAGCGAAGCGAAAGATTTTTTTGTAATTTCGTAAATGCCTTGTTGGGCGAAGTGTCCGAAGCGAAGCGAGGGCACGAGTCTAACAAGGGATGTAATCCCCGCAACATTGGGCAGAAGTGCCGAGCGAAGCGAGGGCACGAGTCTAACAAGGGATGTAATCCCCGCAACATTGGGCAGAAGTGCCGAGCGAAGCGAGGCATTTCTGCCCAACGGTTTGCCGCTTGCCGCAGTGGGGGATTTCGGAGCACTTCACTGTCAACCAAGCACAAATGTTGATAGAAGCACTGCACTTGATTTAACCACATCAGCCCCCATTGTGGCAAACGGCTGTTGGCTGCTGGTGTTTTATATTCTGTCTTCGTCAATGTCTTTTTTCAAACTTGCAATTTTCAGTTTTTTATGTCGTATTAAGTATTTAAGGTCTGCTAAATTATCAATCATTAACTGCCGGTGGTAATAGTTTATATGTTCAAGCATACCAACAAGATTTGCCAAAATTCCCCAAAGTAGAAGTTCATTCTCAGCATTTTTTTCTTTATTGATTGTCCACTGCAAAGCAAAAACTATTGGTATCAGAATTATCAACAGCACATTTAATTTTTTGGTTATTCTAAAAAGTTTTAGGTTTCGTTCTTCGTTAAAAGATTTGTTTGTCAAACGGTATAATTTCAATTTCCAGTAGTGTTGTCCTTGAAAAAGGATAAAAGTCATCAGCACCAGACCATAAATCAAAAAGATTGAATGGGATAATGGATAATTGTATGCCACATATACAATGACCGAAGTAAATAAGTAAGCATTAAACCGCTCGGTAGGGTAATACCATTGAAGGCGTTTTATCAACTTTGCTTTTGACATTTTTTAAATCTTCTAAATTCACTTTTTAAGAATGGGTTCGTAAGTATTACGCCTAAAATTCCGGGCAAAATGTAGCCGATTATCCAAATTTTATATTCACTTCGCAAGTATTTATAGGTTGGTTGTTCAATAAACACTAAATAGTTATGCAGAATTACCCAAAAACCCCAGATAATAAAAACACGTGGCACGATATATCCTAATGTTTGGATAACAATTTTACCTGTTGCATTCTTCAAATTAGGGTTGTCAGCACTAAAATAGAAATTTTTGAAGTCAGCAAACGAAGCGTTATTGTCAGGAAAATTATCAAATGGTTTATAAATGCTAAGATAATTCAAGACAAGGGTAGGAATAAGAATGAGAAGTGCAATTGTTATAAGTCCTGCCCACCCCATACCAAACAAGGACACCAATGGATTAAGTTCTCTGGAAAGGTCGGGGGTGATTTTGTAAGTCAAAATACCGTCTAACACTCTTGTTAGAATGAGTAGTGTTAAAAGGATGAAAAATTCAAAATGTCTGTCTGACTGTTTCATTTCGCTTTTCGTTTTTTTTTTTTACACTTGCAGCCAATGTTGCGGGGATTTGCGAATTTACAAAAAATCAGAGCGAAGCGAAAGATTTTTTTTGTAATTTCGTAAATGCCTTGTTGGGCGAAGTGTCCGAAGCGAAGCGAGGGCACGAGCCTAACAAGGGATGTAATCCCCGCAACATTGGGCAGAAGTGCCGAGCGAAGCGAGGCATTTCTGCCCAACGGAAAAATGTTTGCGAAGGGCGGGATTAAAAAGCACTTCCCTTGCCCTACGCACAAAGTTTATAGAAAGTACAAAAGCCTAAATTTAGCACATTAGCCCGCCTTTTAGCTTCGCTGATTTTCAATTCGCAAACATGATATTGTGTGTCGTTGTTATTATTCCGCACTTGCTAATTTGCTTTCGGCTATCTCTTTGGCAAACTCAAAGAACAAATCTACGGCTTTTGTAAATTCAAAAGTTTCTTTGCTGTTGTCTAATTTGATGATGTTGCGTTGGTCTAACTCTTTCAAAAATTTTTCTATACCTTCTTCTTTGAGTTTTATGAGTTTAAAAATGTCGCTGTACGTTGAGTTTTCTAAAAGTGTTTGTATTTCAAAAACTGAAAAACTACCGTTTTCTATACGGTCTTTGATGTCCCTGCCTTGCAAATTCCATTCGTAGCAAAGTATAGAAAGAATAACCGTAAATCGTTTTGAAAATTCTTCGCCTGTACTTTTTGACAACAAATAGGCAAACTCTTTTCTCAAAACCAATTCATAACCAAAACTTTCTTTGAAAAAAGCCTTGTAAAAATCTTGTTCTTTTGTCAAAGTATCAAAATAAACTTCGTTCCAAAGGATAAATTTTCCTTTGAGCAAGTCATTGACTATTTCATAGTGATTTTTGGGCGTTTCAAAAGTCATTTTCTCAAAGTTTTAAGGTGAATTTTCGGTACTTCCAAAATCAAGTCTGTTAAACGAATTTCAACCTTTCCAGGCTCAAAAACAGTGTCTAATTTTATCTGAAAATCTTTTTCAAATTCTTCATCTAAAAACAGCAAAGATGAAATTGCAAAAAACTTTTCTGTATTGATATTTTGTGTTTCTGTTTCCTGAAATTCTGTTTGTAAAGACACATAGCACCATTGAAAAAAGTTATCAATCGGTAAATCTTGGATTAATTTTTTCTTGTAATGATTTTTAGTTTCCAAATCAAAAAACCAAGTATCAAAAACTTCATTTTCAGTAGGTTGTAACACAAAACCCTCATCTTCTTGCAGTCTTTCCCACAAAAATTTAGCATCTTGCCCAAAACTTTCCGAATACAAAGTATGGTTTAGTCTTGTGTTTTCAAAAAAGGTTATTTGTGGCAATTCTTCCCCTTTTTTCAAACCTAATGCCACCTGTCTAATATCTTCCAAGTAGGCAATAGCACCTGTTAAAATTTGGCTTTCACTTTTGATACGTTCCGCCAAAGGCAAGAGTTCTTTTGAAATGATAGCCGAATTTTTTAGCACTTCATCAATAATACTTTTGGAATGTAAGTATAAGGTAGTGAATTGATTACGAATTTCAAAACGTGAGTATTCGTACTGTTGTCGGCTTGCAAAATCACTAATTCGGGTAAGTTCCTGATAAACAGAATGTGGATTTTCACGTTCCAAAATATCATTCAAAGGGATAATGTAGTTGTCAATCCAATAACTTGCTTTTCGGGCTTTTTCCAAATAATCAATTTGAGAAAGGTTGCTTTTGAGTTCTCTTGTTTCTTTTAAAAGTTGTTGGGTTCGGTTTTCTATGATTTCGCTAAATTCTTCTATTTCACTCACCAAACTATTTATCAAATCATTGATTTTATTGTGTTCTTTTTCTTGCAAAAGTTGCGTATAATAATTGGCAATAGAAACTCGGTATTTATCTACGCTTTCGTGCAAAGGCATAGAGAAATCACTAAACAAATGCGATAAAAATTGCACATAAACCGAAGGCAAATTGTATTCGTTATTGCGTTGCTCTCTTACAATTCTGTATTCTTTTAGCGTATCAAAATTGACCTCAAACTCTCTGCAAACATCTTTTAGGGTTTCTTCTTTGATGAAAAAATTGGTTTGTTTGGCAATAGAAAAGAGCCTATGCACAAAGTCATAGTTGCGGTGTAAAAATCCTAGTATGCTCTTTCCGTTGATGTTCATAAGTTTATCAATAGGCTTTCTTGTTCCAAAAATTTCTGTTTGGTTTGCAAATCTTGACAAATTCTCAAAACTATTTCGTCTTGTGAAGACAACACATTTTTTGATGCTTTTTGTCCTTTTTTGCGATCTAGCATAATTTCTTTGGCGTATTGCTCAAATAGCAAATCGTAATTTTCAGGCACAAAAAAACTTGTATTTTCAAAAATAGATTTACATTTCAGGTATTCGTTTAGCCCGATATAGTCGTAATCTGAAAAAACAAGCACTTCATTCGTCTGTATTTTCTCTAATAAGTTCTTGCC
>JANRLU010000026.1:0-1534 GCA_033762275.1 Thermonemataceae bacterium
TCTAAAATCCAGCCTGCCACATTATCCAAAAAGTAGCGGTCGTGGGTAACAGCAATCACTGTACCTTTGTATTCTTGTAAATGCCTTTCAAGCCACTGCACTGACTCTGCGTCCAAGTGGTTGGTAGGCTCATCAAGTAATAATACATCAGGTTGTTGGAGCAGTAATCGGCAAAGAGCCACCCTGCGTTTTTCCCCTCCCGAAAGATTGGCAACGAGTGCCTCTTGTGGTGGGCAACGCAAAGCGTCCATTGCTTTTTCCAAACGAGCGTCCAAATTCCAAGCGTCCAAGTGGTCTAATTTTTCTTGTACTTCACCTTGTCGGGCTATCAGTTTATCAAAATCTGCGTCAGGTTCGCCAAAAGCTGCATTGATTTCATCAAATTCTTTCAGCAAAGCTACCGTTTCGGCTACGCCTTCTTCTACTACCTCTCTTACCGTTTTGGTTTTATCAAATTCCGGCTCTTGCGATAAATACCCTACTGTATAATTACCACTAAACACGACTTCACCTTGATAGTCTTTATCCAAACCAGCAATAATCTTCATCAAAGTAGATTTTCCAGAGCCGTTAAGCCCCAAAATACCAATTTTTGCCCCATAGAAAAAAGATAAATAAATATTTTTGAGTACTTGCTTGTTGGGAGGATAAATTTTATTCAATCCTGCCATTGAAAAAATGATGGTTTCGCTCATAAAGTTTTATTTGAAAAAATTGTACGAAAATTTTGTGCAAAAATATACTTTTTTTTGTTTTTAGAAAGTAGATAACTTATAGAAAATCAAAAAACTTATATACTAAAAGAGAGACTTTAAGTACGAATGAAATTATTATTAAATTTTGAAGATAAAAGAGAAGTTCTAAAATATTCTTTATTTTTGCCTTAAATCTATAAAAAATGAATTTTGAAATAAAAATACCTCTTTTTGAGGGTCCCTTTGATTTGTTGTTGTTTTTTATAGAGAGGGACGAGCTAGATATTTATGATATTCCAATAGCGAAAATTACGCAAGACTTTTTGGCTTACATTCATCACTTGGAAAACCTCAACATAGAAGTCGCCAGCGAGTTTATTCTGGTGGCTGGTACTTTGGTGCGTATCAAAGCCAAAATGCTTTTACCACGCCCCGAACTTGATGAGCAAGGCAACGAGTTGGACCCAAGAGACGAGCTTATTAAGCATCTTTTGGAATATAAAAAGTATAAGGCTATCTTGCCAGAACTTATCAAATTAGAAGAAGAGCGTTTGCAAAAAGATACAAGAGGAAATATTATAACTGAAGTGAAGAAAATAGCATCTATCAGCAACGTAGAAACTGAATTGCAAGATATAGACTTGTATAAATTGCTCAAGGTATATGAAAAAGTGATGCAACGCTATAAAAATAACACAAGGGTAGTACAGCATACAATTTTTCAATATCCCTATAGCATAGAAACGCAGAAAAGATTTATTTTGGAGCGAATAGGCGATTTTCAGAGGGTTTCTTTTGAGGATATTATAGGCGAGTTTGCGGGCAGAGTAGTTTTTATT
>JANRLU010000027.1:0-7409 GCA_033762275.1 Thermonemataceae bacterium
TTTTTACCTATACAAATTATTTTAAGTTTTTTTACGCCCCCTTCCCCCTCAGAGAGGGGTAAAGAGGGGGAATGTTGTCTGTTGTAATGGATAGATACGCATTACAATGCCTATCTACAAGTTTTAATCCTAAGATTTACAATAATTTTTACTTAATTTCAATTATTTGATAATCAGTATTTTAAATAATTAGCCCGAAGGCTATGGTAACCGAACACCAAGCACAGACTTGGCTCAGTCTGGAAGACCAAACAAGAGAGAAGTGCATGTTTTCTACCCATTTTCTCCTTAGTTTAGGGCAATTTATTGTTTTTTGTGGAAATTTCAAAACATAAAAATTGCTCTCAGCCAGACGCCAAGACCAGAAAAGGTATACCCTCAGAGAGGGGAAAATTACTCCCCCTACGCCCCTTACTCCCCTGCCCCTCAGAGAGGGGTAAAGAGGGGGAATAAATTGTATAATTCCAAGAATAGACAAATATAAATTAAAATGTTCTTACTGTGGGGCTTTCGGGGGGGGATTGGGAAACATTGGGGTATGTATGGAGTATCTATGGCGTATCTATGGCGTAAATATGGGGGAACTATGGCTAAAAATGGGCAAAAAAAGTAAAAAAATACTTGGAAATTTGAAAAATTATGCGTATATTCTCAGAATTGCGTTTTAGTAAAAATTGTACTATTTTTATATTCTCTTGCCCCTCATAGAAGGGGGAATGATGTATAAGCAAGTCTTACGTTACTCGTTATTTATCTTTATAAAATCTGTCTCTTAATTTATATGTCAAATCGTTTATCATTGCTATATCTGGTTCATTTGGCAAATCTGAATTTTCAAAAGCTAATTCCATTTCCTCCTGTTTGATGTCAGCCATTTTTAATAAATCTTCGTATTCGAATTTACCTGATTTAATATCCAATAAAAAATCCCGATTTGGTCTTTTTACGTTGACTTTTTTCTCTTTCCCGATTTCGATAGCCATTTCTAAAAGTCTGAATACGTGCATCATATTTTTAGCATCATAATTTTTCCCGTGACTTTTAGTATTTTCATATCTTTCATCGTTTCGTTTATCAACCCAATCCCAATATTCACGATATTCCTTGCAATAGGTCGAGTAACCGTCCCGATTAAAATACAGTAGAGATTCTTGCTTAGTTTCTTTTGGTATTGAACTCAAACAAACATCATTTGAGTCTTTTCCCTTTATTATCCCACTGAAACCAAGACCTTCAGAATAGTACAATCCGTAAACATCTTTCATGTATGGAATATTTACTAATCCGCAATTTTCTTGATTCCAGCCCTTAATTTCCAAATATTTTTCAAGTGGAATCGCTCCTTGTTCGTAATTAACAAAACAAAATGACAATACGCTTTTTCGCTCCTTTGCAACAGGATTAACAATCTTCTTTTTTAGTCCTTTCGCTTTTTTAATCTGTGATAGTGCAAATTTTCCGAAAGTATTACTGCAAAGTTTGGATAAAATCAATTCGGATTTAATTTCAGACAGATAGGGATGCTTATAGATTATGGCATTCTCTGGTGTGTTGAGTAATTCCAAAATGTTTGGATTGTTTAGCGAAAGCAACTCCATAAAACGCCCAAACTCATAAAATACAATATCGTTTGTTTCATTATTCACCTGAGCAATATAGTTCAATCCATAGTACTCTGATTTCGGCAGAATAAAAACTCCTTTAATGTCTGTATCAGAAGTTGGGGTATCTAATCCGTACGCTTTACTGCCACTAATACATTCAAGTATTATTAGTCCTCTATTTCGTAAATCGTCAATTGTCATAAGTCAAGCCAATGTTTTGAGAAAAAAATCATTCAAATCAGTCATTATTCCTTTTGAAGCGGGCAAAGCTTGTGATTCGTTTTCTGCTCTTTCTATACAAGCTTTGATGAATTCAATCAACTCACTCTCTCCTTTATGTAGGTATAATTCGCTAATAGTTGACTTTATTTCAATTAGTTCTTCAATCCTTTTTTTTAAATTTATAGGCAAATCCAGTCCATTTAACATTTTACCAAATTCAATCGGTGGCATTTCCTCCTTTTCCAAAATCCATAAGCAAGCCACTGACGCACGAAGTGCATAAAAGAATTTTTTAAGTTTATATTCTTCGGAGTTTACCACTTCTTCAAATGCCTTTTTTGCCATGCTCAAATAATGGTGAATTGAGGTGATTCTTGAATAAGCCTTTTTTGCAAGCGAATTTATTCCTATCAGGAATTCTTCATCAACTTTATAAATTATGGGTGATTGAATTCTTTCAAGCAAAGAAGCGTTCGATTTTGAGAGTAGTCTCAGGCTTTTTCTTAAATCCCAACCGCTTATATCAATTTCTTTATTTTCCAGAAAATATTCTATGGTATCTTTTTCCTCTGTAAGACTTAAATACCAGTTTTTATGATGTTTGTAAATAATCCGAACATCAAAATCACTATCGGGTGAAGGAAAGCCCCAGGCTCTAGACCCTGTCTCGCAAGCAAGAAGTATTTCAATACCTCTTTCTTTCTCTAAATCAGACAAATATTGTATAATTTTTTCTTTCATTTTAAAAAGTTATCATAAAAAATTTGGATATTTTACGTTATTTTATTTGCGTTTGATAGCTATGCAATATAGTATTTTTCGTGTTTATAGAACGTGTTTGTTTTAAAATATAATAAATTTTTTGTAAAAAATTTGCAAGATATATTTTAAAATACTACCTTTGCATCACCAAATTCAAAAATGCCCGATCGTCTAATGGCAGGACTACAGATTTTGGTTCTGTGTATGTTGGTTCGAATCCAGCTCGGGCAACAAAATGAGCCTTTACGTTATCGTAAAGGCGTTTTTTTTCTACAATTTTCCACAATTTTTACAAAATATAAATTAAAATCCTTGTGATTTTTATACAAGTGATTGAGTGTTTTTGTATTCGGGTAATGACTTTGTAAATATTCGGTGGCTTCCTTGCCTGCTTTATCATTATCCAGACAAAGAAATAACAAGCTCTCCTTAGGTACAATCTCCAAAACCTTGTCTTTATTGGCTACACTATGCAAAATTATTGCATTGGCTTTTAGTCCTTTGTTCTGATTTTCTGACCAAGTGAGGAAAGCCAAAAAATCAAACATACCCTCAAAGACTACATAATTTGTGAAAGCTCCATCAATTAGGCTTATATCCTTGGGACCTAAACAATAGTAAGCACCATTGAGAAAACTCTTTACTTCGTAGCCTTTACTTTCATTCTCCATACAAACGCCAAAGAAATCTTTGCTTTGTTCGGGCTTTGCTTTATAGTAAATCTCCTTTAAATAGGCTTTGGCAAGACTTTCAGAAATTCCACGCTCTTTTACCTTATTGAGTAAAAAAGTGTTCCTAAGTGGCTTTATTGAGCTAATTGTATAGGTTTTTTCGGGCTTTGCTGGTGATGCCTGTACTAAGTCCTTTGTAAAGCTCTTAGGACTGATAAAAGAAAAATCAGTAAGAAGTTTTTGGACTGCCTCAATAAAACTGCATTGCTCAAACTGCATCACTAAATCCAATGCACCACCTTTGTTATCATTGCCGAAATCACAAAATTTGTTAGTATCTGTAAAAACCACAAATGAGGCTGTTTTTTCCTGCCTGAAAGGACTTAGGTAATGTATTTTATTCCCTTGCTGTTTTTTGGGCTGGTGTCCGTAAGCCTGCAAAATATCCACAAGATTATAGGCTTTGGCTTGCCTTATTTGCTCTGGTGTGTAGGGTAATTCGCTCATAATTTTTTCTTTATTAGTTATTGATAATTGTACTTTTTTAAGATTTGCCAAGTATGCAGTTTTTAGTATGCAAAATGTAGGGGGTATAGAGATTTTGCACTCTGCACTCTAAAAAATATTACACGTTTTCAAGTAAGTTTTTAATATATTTTTTATCTTTTTTACAACCTTTTTTAGAGTGCAGAGTGCAATTTTTCCTTATACATACTTGCACTGCACTCTGCACTCTAATACTTAAATTGTTTAGAGTGCAGAGTTAGGTAAATAATAATAAACTTCGTTTTTGTGTTTTTCCTCTTTTTCAATAAGTCCAAGTTTTACCATTTTTTGTATTTTGTCTTGGCAAGTTCTTGGTTTTAAGTTTGTGTACTTGGTTAGTCTGTTAATTAATTCGGTATTATTTATTTTTTCATTAGGAAATAAAATTTTTTCTAAATACAAGAATTCGTTTTTTTCATCTCTTTTTGTTTTCTTATATTCGGAGTCTTTTATACTTTCCATTGCTTTTAATTCTTCATTGTATTTAAAGCCAATTTCTTCAAAGTCTTTAGAGTCTCTAAATAATTTAGCTTTAATGGAGTGCGTTTGTTCGTTTCTATCCTTTGAAACGGAAATAGTGGCAAAACATTTACGCTCTGCTTCACTTCCTAAATGTCCCCTCATTTTTTCGTTGGTGTGTGTTTCGTGGAGAAATAGAATTATTGAAGTGTGGTATTTTTCAGCATAATAAGCAAATAATTGTAAAATCTCGTTTGCTTCTTTTTCATCATTAGCAGATTTTACAAAGTCGCCTAAGCCGTCCACAAATACTAAATGTGGGTTTTTAATAGTTTCAAACATCTGTTTAACAAATTCCTTTCTGTCGTCAATAGACAAACTTCTAAGATTAAATATTTTGAAGTTTTCGGGCTGTTCAGGTCTATTTAGTAATTTACTAATTCTGTCTATTATTTTTTTACTGCTTGATTGGCTTTGCTCTGTATCTATATAAATAATGGGCTGATTTTCACAATAAACGCTGTTTATATGTAAATTATCAAACTCGGGGTTTTCAACAAGGCAATTTGCTATTGTAACAACGGCTATTGAGGTTTTACCTGATTTGGCTTTCCCTGAAATAAAAGAGAGTTCGCCTTTTGCAGCAAATAAAGCATCTCTTATGTATATAGTAGGTTCTGACTCTTTTATTTGTGAGTATTGGTGTATCTCATAATCAAAAATAGAAATCTTGCTTTTTTCTTGGTTAAATTCCTTGTCTTTCATATATTTGTAATGTTTTAGAATTTACTTGTGGTTCTAATTTTGCAATGGTTCACACATTTATTTTGAAAAAAATAGCCTCCATTTGTTGTTTTCGGGGGGCTTTTTTTTTGCCTTTCAAAAATCGTCTGAAAATAGCTTGAAAACTCTTTAAAAATTCCGTGATACATTTTTGATTTTTTTTTGAATAAATGCCGAAAATCAGCGTTTTTAGGCACTTTCTTAATTTTTGAGAAGTGATAAAAACGTGATATTTCGGTGATATTTTTTTATACTATTTTGTCTAACTTCTCGCTAACTTTTGTTAGCACTTCTAACATTAAATCTTCTTTGGTTTTGCTTGTTTCTGTGGCTTTTTTGGTTTCCTCAATTCCATTATATACACTTTTTAAGGCGTTTTTAATACTCTTATCCGTGCTTTTTACATAGTGCTTTTGCAAAACCTTTGTATTTTTGTGTCCCATTATTTTATGGGTTACCTCGTCTGGTGTTTGGTATTCGTTCCTATGGAGCATTGCAAAGGTTCTGCGGGCAACCCTTACAGAAACTTCCTTTTGTATATTGCACATTTTAGCCAAAACTTTTAAGGTTCTGTTATGCTTCATATCGTAATAAGGTGTAAGGCTCTCCCACTTATCAAAAATCATTTTGGCTTTTGGGTGTATAAGTTGGCTTATCAGTTCGCCTGTTTTGGTACGTGGTTTTATTATCCACAAATCGCCCTCGCTATCCTGTACTATATGTTTTTGAGGTTCAAAATCGTTAAGGTCTGAATGCAGGAAGCCTGTATAAGAACAAAATAAAAATATGTCCCTGATAAATTCGGTTTCGGTGTCCTCTATTACCAAGTTTTCTATTTTTTCAAGCTCTGTAAGGGTGAGGTATGCCGTTTCCTTTGTGTCTTCTTTGAGGCTATCAAAATCAAATAAAAGGGCTTTTGTGTAGCCTTTTTTTAAAGCATATTTATTGCCTTGCCTGATAGTTCCTAATATGGTTCGTAAATAAGTGTTCTTTAAATCTCCTGTTTGCTTGCTGTTTTTTAGGGCTATTAGCATTTTTTCATAAATAGAATAGGTAAAATCTGAATAGCTCAAATTTTCCAACTTTTCGGCTTTTAAAAATGCTTTGATTTTCTCTATTTTGGCTTTGTAGCCTCTGTAATTAGGGTTTTTTATCTCTCCTTTGAGTTTCTTAAACTCTATAAATTCGGCTAATATTTCTAAAATAGGTTTTTCTTTGGGTTTTTTAAATATTGCTATGTATTCGCTTTTTAAAGCATTTGCAGTAAGATTACCGCCTTTGCCGCTCAAAACCTCTTCGGCTTTCTTTATGTTATCTGTCAGGGTTTGTAAAGCCTCTATTTTGGTTTTGCTTTTGGGTATTTTTTCGGCTTCGTTCCAATCTAAAACCTTTACTTTGATGCCTGTACTAAAAATGGACTTTGTACCGCCAAAATAAATTTGGCAGTACACGTACCCGTTGTTTTTTCTGTAAAATGATATATTAGCTTTCATTGTCTATCTCCTTAAAAATGTATCTGACTAAATAAAACGCCTTTACGTCTTGTATTTCAAAGGCTATTCTATCCTGTTCGTTCCCCTCTAAGCACAATTTACAATCGTAGTAAATGATTTTCCCTAATAAATTGAAGCCGTTTTTTAGCTCCAAACCTGCTAATTTTCCTATGAAGTGAGGAATATCCGAAATGGATTTTTCCTGAAGATAGATTTTTACTTCTCCCCTGAAGCTCGCATCTAAGTTGCCACCATTGGCAAAATTGATGACTTTGTAGACTTCTTTTTGGCAATTATTTTGCCCTGTGCCTTGCGTTTGGCTTGATTTTTGGTTTTCTTTGTTCATTGCTTTTGTGTTAAAGTGATTATTTGCCTTTGGAGTGCTCGTAACACGCCAAAGGCTTTTTTGTATCGTAAAGGCTCTAAGCCTCGTTTTTCCGTTCTGGTGGAACGCTACCTAAATTATTTGGAGTTTAACAATGCTAAAACTGCTGTATCGCAATATCGTAAAGATTGTTAAACATCTCTTCGCTACATTTTTCGTGAAATTGCTCCTCGTGGTAATATGACATAGTAGTATGTTTTATATAACACACTGCGTTTTTCCATTTCTCTTTTTCAAAAAAATCCCTCCAAAACGATACTTCTATCATTTTTTTTTCTGATATACCACAATCTACAATTACAATCACTTTCACGAAAGTAATCGTGTTGTGGGATATAAATTTTCCGTAATAAGCACTCTTAACAGGGTTATTCGCTTCGTTTCCGTCCATTTTGTTAATTTTTAAGGGGTTACCTTCTGTCTAAATATTTGATTAAATACAAAATAAAGGCTCTAAGCCTCGTTTTTCCGTTCTGGTGGAACG
>JANRLU010000028.1:0-13967 GCA_033762275.1 Thermonemataceae bacterium
CACGGCTTACTATACTACCCAAATACCATTATCCAACGGACCTTGGAAGTTTGGCGGCTTACCGGGCTTGATTTTAGAAGCGAAATCGCAAGATGGAGTTTATGAATGGGTTGCTGTTGAGTACAACAATAAATCATTGCAAAATCCTAAAATCGTTGATTTAAAACAAATAAAATTTATTACGTGGATAGAGTACGAGAAAAATTTTATTGATAATGCAAATAGAGTGTGGGAAAGAAATAAAGCCAATGTAAAACCGGGTGAAGGTGGAGGGATTAAACTGACAATGGAGGAAATTATATACAAGGAACTCCAGACAGGAAAAGGCTTAGAATGGTAACTCAACTTTAAAATGCAGAAAAATATGAAAAAGTATATTTTCGCTTTCTTATTGATTATAGGAAGCACTTCAGGGTACGGGCAAAAAAAGTACTTGAAATATAGCCTTCTTGATGGTACAGGAGTGGGTGTGATGATGCTCAACGACACAATTTCGTATTGGCAAGAATTTTATGACGAAGGTTCATCAAAAGGCGGAATGACTGTAATATCTGGTAATTCTCCTATATTTGTAGTAAAAGAAATAAAGAAAAATTTTATATATTTTTCTCAAAAATTGGGCAAAAAAGAATTTATCGTAACAGATTCCTTACACCCAATGAAATGGATTTTGGGCAAAGAAAAAAAACAAATTTTGGGCTTTGAATGTAGTTCTGCTGTTACCACCTTCAGAGGGAGAACCTACACGGCTTATTATACTACCCAAATACCTATATCCAACGGACCTTGGAAGTTTGGCGGCTTACCGGGCTTGATTTTGGAAGTAATAACAGATGATAAAATGTTTAATTTGTATATTATGGAAGTTTCTGATAAAGAAATTAGAAAATTAAGTAATATTTCCTTCCAAAAAGATGCTTCCATCACTTGGGCAGATTTCACCAAAGAGTATATCAAGCATGCAGAAGCTGTCATTGCCAGAATAAAAGCAAGATTAAAGCCTGGCGAATTTGGTCAGCTTTATTGGGGTAGTAAAGAAATTATTTATCCACCAATCCAAACAGGGACAGGTATCCGTATAGAATGAAAAAATTAGTATTTATTATTTTTTTTACCCCTTTTTTATCTTTCGCTCAAACCATTAAGGGTAAGATTGAAAATAATAAAGGGGAAAAGATTTTGCTGGCAAATATTATCATCAAAGACTCACTTAACTCGGAAGTTATCAAAGAATTTGTGATTGCTCGTAACGGAGAATACAGTATTACTTTGCAAAATGAGTATAAAATGTTTATTGTGGAAGTAACGGCTTATGGGTATACAAAGGCATATTTTGAGTTAGGAAATTTAGAAAAAACAGGTATTTACACCAGAGATTTCCTCTTAGTACCAGATGACGAGCAAATAGAAGAAGTTGTTATTAAAGCTAAAAATTCTTTTACAATAAAAGATGATACTACTAAATTTAATGTATCGGCTTATTCTGATGGTACAGAGCGAAAGATAGAAGAAATTATTAAAAAACTACCTGGCGTACAGGTAAATGAAAAAACAGGAGAAATTAAATATAAGAATAAATCCATTGAAACCATCAAATTGGATGGAGATGATTTATTTGGGTCAAATTATTCAATTGGCTCTCGCAATATCAATGTTGGTATGGTGGAGCAAATTCAGGCTATAGAAAATTATTCAGATAATCCTTTATTGAAGGGGATAGAATATAGCGATAAAATTATTTTGAATCTCAAGCTAAAAAAGGGAGTAGATGTTTCAGGGGATATAGATTTGGGAAATGGTGTGATGGCGGGCAAACGCTTTGCTCGTGATGTAGGTAGTACGCTTTTGGCTGTTACCAAAAAGTACAAAGCCTTTGCCAATGTATCTTTTAACAATATAGGAATAAATCGTACCCCTTTTGACTACTTTGCTACAACTTCGTACAATCCAGAGCAGCTAAAAGAAAGAAACTTTTTTGCTCAAAAGATTATTCCAGAGTCAGGATTTGCCGTTTCCTTGGATAATCAACGTATCAATATCAATCAAACTTTATTTAGTAGCTATAATCAAACATTTAAAATAAGAAAAAAAGTAACTATAAAAAATAATTTTTATTTCATAAGAGATAGAATAGCCTCTACACAAAGCACCATCAACGATATTCGTATAAATAACGATTTTTTTCGTACAGTAGATAATAATTTTGTAGAGAAGAAGCCCTTGCTATATCGTGCTGATACTGATATTAAAATAAACTCATCATCATCATCTTTGTTAGAGTTTAATTTTAAAATTAGACAGGAAAATATTTTTACACCAACAAAAGTTATTCAAAACGAAGTGAAAAATATTTATACAGAGTTAGATACAAAAGATTTTTATGCAAAACATAAAATTATTTTCACTAAAAAGATTTCAAGTTCAACAGCTTTACAGATACTATTAGAACAAGCTGATAATAAAATTTCTCAAAACTACTTACTCAGCCCTTCGTTATCAGATAGCATTTCTTATGATAAAGATAGGCAATTTGTGCAATCTGATAAGTCATTTATAGAAGCAAAAACAGTTTTGTTAGCTAATACACAAAAATCTAAATATGTTGTTTCATTTGGAACAAGTATTGAGAATAATTTTCTTTTGACACGCTTTGAAGGGATAAAAAATGATATAAAATTTCCTTTATTTGCTAATGATATTACCTATAAAAAAATAGGTATTTTTCAGGAGGCTAATTATATGGTTAGGCTCAATAAATGGAAGTTTATTTCAGCCTATCGCCTAAATTATTTGAGCCAAGACCTAAAAAATGAAACTAAACCCTCAAAAATACGTAATTTGATTTTTGAACCCTCACTGACTATCAATAGAGGACTTAGTGATGTAGCTTTTCTTAGTCTTTACTATAATTATCAGCAACAACCTTTTTCGGTGGAGTATTTTTATACCAATCCCATTTTTACATCTGCTCGTATGCTTCAGAAGAATGAGGTAAATTTAACTTTTCAAAACACGCATTTATGGGGAACAAGCTACAATCATAATGATTTGTATAATCAATTTCTACTTAATGCGGGTTTAGAGTATAGCCTGATAAAAGGAAATTATTTTTCTGACCTGACAATACAAGCAAATAGGACACAAATGATTTATTTTTATCTTCCTCAAAATACTTCATCTACAAGGGCTTATGTCATTAGCGAAAAATATCTTCATTCTATTTTTCTCCTCATCAAGTACAATGCTAGCTATATGCACCAAACCTACACTAATATTGTGAACGGTTCTGATTTGCGTAAAAATAAAAGTGATATTTTTACGATGAATATGGAAGCTAAAACAGCATTTAATACAAAAATAAATTTACAAAGCGAACTTCATTATGGCTTATTTTCTTCAAAAAATTCTACTGATGCATTTGTGAAAAATGAAAATACGTCTTATAAACTATCTCTTATTTACAAACCTAATAAGTGGAGTTTTGCTGTATTATCAGCAGATTATTTTTTACCTAATTTGAAAAAAAAGGAAGAAAAGTATTATTTTATTGATTTTCACTATCTCTTAAAGTTAGAAAATAAGCCTTATCAATTCAATTTTTGGTTTAAAAATATCTTAAATCAAGATACTTTTGAGCAAGTGCAAACTTCTGATTACGCAACAATTACATATAGAAATAACTTAATTCCTCGTTATTTCTTGTTATCTGTTGCAGTTAATCTATAACATTTTAGAAAATTACATATATTTGCAAAAATTTTAAATGAAGTTTTCTTATGAAAAAGCTCTTTAGCTTAAAATCGCTACTATTTTTTGTATTTTGTAGCTTATCCGCAAATAATGTATTTTCGCAAATAGAAGGTTATATTTTAGACAAAAAATCTCAAAAGCCTATTGAGCAAGCTGCAATTTATATGGCAGATAAAAAAATAGGCGTTTATTCTGATGAAAAAGGTTTTTTTAGCTTTAAAGCAAACGTCATTGATAAAACAGACTCTATCACTTTTTTTGCCATTGGTTACCACAAACAAGTAATAGCTGTAAGAGATTTAAAAATGCCTTTACAGATATTGATGACAGAAGATTTAATTGAGGAGATAACTGTTTCGACAAAAAATAGAAAAGTAAAAAAGAAATTTTTAGGTGATTTGAGAAAGACAAGAGATTTTATTTTTGGAAATACAAATTATACACAAATTTTGTCTGAATACAAAGGAGAATCAAATATTTTTGTAAGTTATATTCCTAACAATGAAAAGAAAGAGGGTTTTATAGAAAGCGTTTATATTAGGCTTGTGAAAAAAAAATTAAAACAAATTGAATTAAATCCGATTACAGGGGAGAAAACAGAAGTAGAATACGCTTATCCTACTTACATTAAATTGAAAGTAATTTGTGTATCAGCCAATCAAAAACAAGAGCCTGATAAACTATTGAGTACTAAGGAAATGGTTTTTTTGATAAAAGATTACAAATCTCAGTGGTTAGATATTTCTAAATTTAATATTCCTTTTTCGGAAAATGGGGCTTTTGTGGGTGTGCAAATTTTGGAGGTGAAAATGGAAGTAGGGCAATCTCGTTCAGGGCTCGGTTTTCCTTTGCTATTTGCTAAAAATGACAATGTAAATGATTATATTTTCACAAGTCGTGGCTGGCTAAAAGCCAATAGAAAAGTACCTAATTGGTCTACTGGACTGGTACCTGAAGATATTTTTAAATCTAACAGCAAAAAAAGAACTTACGCTTTTGCAGCAAAAGTTTCTTTTTATGATAATTGAGTTTTATAGCTTAAATCCAACTACCAAAACGTCATCTGTTTGGGCTATTTTCCCTTTCCAAGCCTCAAAAGTATCAGAAAGGAGTTGCTTTTGCTCTGAGATTGGTAGCAAAGCATTACTTCTGAAAAACTCTTTAAGGTTTTTGGTAAGAAATTTTCTGGGTTTGTTGCCTGTACCCCCAAATTGGTCTTGAAAGCCATCAGAACAAGCAAAAAACATATCATCTTTTTGATAAGGGATTTTTTGTGTCCCAAAAATCTTATTTTCTTCAAAAATATTGAAACCTAAAGAATAGGGAGCGGCTGTGTATGTAATAATTTCATTATCTCTAACACAATACAAAGGATTTTTTGCCCCAGAGAAATGCAATTCCTCTTTTTGTGTATCCAAACAAATAAGTACAATATCCATTCCGTCAGATTGTTGTAAGTCTTCGTTGTTTTTGCTCAAAAAACTGATGATTTTCTTGTCCAACTCGCTTAAAATAAGATGAGGCTCATAAATTTTTCTTTCTACAACTATTTGTGTGAGGGCTGAAACCCCCAAAAAAGTCATCATAGAGCCGGGTACGCCGTGCCCTGTACAATCGGCAACAGCAATTATTTTGTAATTTTCCACTTTTACAGACCACAAAAAATCTCCCGAAACAATATCACGTGGGGCAGAAAACACAAAAGAATCTTGAAAAATAGCTTGTAACTCATTTTCGTTACTTACCAAAGCATATTGGAGGCGTTCGGCGTATTGTATGCTATCAGTGAGTTTGGTATAAAGTTGTAAAAGTTCCTCATTTTGCAACTGCATTTGTTCGTTATAGGCTTTTAAAACATCAGCTTGCGAAGAGATTTCCTCCCTTTGCTGATTGATTTCTTCATTTTTTTCTTGTAAAAGGTGATAGGCTTGTGTAGTTTTATTTTTGGAGCGGTACAAAGCAAATAGCAAAGCGAGTATCAAGAAAATAACACCAATTGAGGCAAGTAAACCCCAAAGTTGTAGTTGTAGTTGGCGGTCTTTGGCTTCTTTTTCAATTTTTAAACGCTTATTTTCTAAATTTTTTAGTGCTTGTGATTTTTTGAGCAATTCATTTTCTTGCTTACTATAACGAGCCTTTTCACTTAAACGTTTGTTGGCTAATTCCTGAATTTCTTGCTCTTGTTTGAGTAGTTTTACTTCGGCTTCTTCTTGTTCTTTTTGGCTTCTAAGCAATCTATTTTCAGAAATTTGAGCTTTTTGCATTTCTCTAAGGACTCTGTTTTCGTTTTCTTTTCGCTCTGTTTCATAAAGCGTTTGAAGTTTGGCTATTTGTTCGGCTTTTTCGCTGTTGTACTGTTTACTGAGTAGCTCTGCGTATGAACGAGATTGCAAGAAAGCTTTTTTGTAGTCGCCACGAGCCGAATCCAGCTCCATTTGTATATGCGTTATATAAGTAAAGTTGACATCATAGCCTCTTTCTTTAGAAAATTTATAGGATTTATCAAGATAATATTGAGCGGAGTCGTATTCGCCCAGACGGATTTTTACAGAAGCCATTGCTGCTGAGTTTTGGGCTATTTTATCATATTTTTGGAGTTTCTCAGCAAGAGCTAAGGATTTTTGGTATAATTTATTAGCTTCTTGAAAATTATTTTTCTTAAAATAGATATTGGCAATATTGGCGTAAGAGGCTTCCGTGTTGTGGCTATTGGTTTGTAAGCGAATTTCTAAGGAGCGATTGAAGTAACCTAAAGCCTCATCAAGTTTATTTTGGTCATAACAAACCACCCCCATATTATTCAAGATATTTGCTATTTTATTCGGCTTGGCTTTGGTTTGTTCGCATATTTGTAAAGACTTTTTGTAATATTCAAGGGCTTTTTCACTTTCGTTCATTTCTTCATAAACAATACCAATGTCGTTCCAAACATCTGCCAAACCAGATAAATTATTGATTTCCTCTTTGAGGCGAGCCGAGCGAAAAAGAAAAGAGAGAGCTTTGTCAAATTCGCCCAGATAATCGTACATTATACCTATGTAATTGAGGCAAGCAGCAACCCCTTTTTTATCTTGCACTTTGGCGTAATAATTTATGGCTTTTTCATAATAGGTGATAGCTTCTCTACGTTTTCCTTGCCTTTCATAACTTTCTCCGATGAGTTCATAATTTTTTGCTTGGCTACGTAGCATTTCAAGTTTTTGAGCCAATGCCAAACTTTTTTGGAAGTAATAGCGAGCCGAATCGCTATTATCTTTATCAAACATATAACTATCTCCGATATCTTGGTATAAATATACCAAATCTTTCTCTTTGGTGGTTGTGTGTAATTTTTGGAGTAATGAAAGGTGTTTTTCTTGGGCAAAGGAAGCCTTACCAAAAAATAATAAAAGAAGTAAGTAAAGCCAAGTGATTTTCATAAAGCTCATTTTAGTAAGCAAATTATGAATTTTTTGGAAAAAAACAATCATTACAAGGCATAAACTAAAACATAAAAATAGAAAATATTTTTTATACGTATATCCAAATATCTTTGCTAAATTTGTGTTTTTAAATACCAAAAGCAATTTCAATGCAAAAAGACAGCAAAATATACATTGCAGGGCATAGAGGAATGGCAGGTTCGGCTATTCTTAGAAAATTACAAAAAGAGGGGTATCACAATTTGATTTTTAGAACCTCTCAAGAGCTGGATTTGCGTAATCAGCAGGCAGTAGGGGATTTTTTTGTTCAGGAGCAACCCGAATACGTTTTTCTGGCAGCAGCCAAAGTAGGAGGGATTTTGGCAAATAATACATACAGAGCAGATTTTATTTATGAAAACTTGGCTATTCAGACCAACATCATACACGAGGCATACAAAAATAAGGTAAAAAAATTACTATTTTTGGGTTCATCTTGTATTTATCCAAAATTTGCCCCGCAGCCCATCAAAGAAGAGTATTTACTTACGGGTACGTTGGAATGTACCAATGAGCCTTATGCGATAGCTAAAATAGCAGGTATAAAAATGTGTCAAGCTTATCATGACCAATACGGCTGTAATTTTATTTCTGTGATGCCAACTAATTTGTATGGAAAAGGTGATAATTATGATTTACAGAACTCCCATGTAATAGCGGCTCTTATTCGTAAATTTTGGGAGGCAAAACAAGAAAACAAGGAATTTGTAGAAATTTGGGGAACAGGCTCGCCCAAAAGGGAATTTTTGAATGTAGATGATTTGGCAGACGCTTGCTTTTACTTGATGCTTAACTACGATAGCCCAGAAATAGTAAATATAGGCACAGGAGAGGATATTTCTATCAAAGATTTGGCTTTACTTATCAAAAAAATAGTGGGTTTTGAGGGAGAACTCCATTTTGATACTTCCAAGCCTGACGGAACTCCTCGCAAATTATTGGATGTCAGCAAATTACATCAGTTAGGTTGGAAGCACCAAATAGCACTTGAGGAGGGCATTAGGCATACGATTCAGGAGAAGTTTATTGCATAAACAAGATAGATCAACTTTTCCCACTCATTAGCTATTTCCTTAAAAGAAACTAATGAGTGGGGGGGATACAACTAAGGAAGCTAAAGAGTATCAAATAGGTACATTCACGTGTTTTTCAGCATGATAAGAAGACCTTACCAAAGCTCCTGATTCCACATATTTCAAGCCTCTTTTGAGCCCTTCCTCTCGGTAATGCTCAAACATATCTGGGTGAATGTATTCGGCTACTTCTAAGTGCATTTTGGTAGGCTGCAAATACTGCCCCAAAGTGAGAATATCCAATCCGTTGGCTACCAAATCGTCCATAGCTTCGTACACCTCTATCTGGGTTTCACCAAGTCCAAGCATTATTCCTGATTTTGTACGTTTGCCAAACTCTTTTGTAAGACGAATTTGCTCCAGACTTCTCTCATACTTTGCTTGTGGGCGTACTCTTCGGTAGAGGCTTTTTACGGTTTCCATATTATGAGAAACCACTTCTTGTCCTGCCGAAATCATTGTGTAAAGAGCTTCCCAATTAGCTTTTACATCAGGAATAAGTGTTTCTATGGTTGTATCAGGGCTAAGTTCTTTCACCAAACGAACGGTTTCGTGCCAAATGAATGCTCCTTTATCTTTAAGCTCATCTCTGTTTACAGAAGTAATAACGGCGTGTTTTACGCCCATTAGTTTGATGGCTTCAGCAACACGACGAGGCTCGTCAAGGTCATATTCGTTGGGTTTTCCTGTAGCTACTGCACAAAAAGTACAACTACGCGTACATACATTTCCTAAAATCATAAAAGTAGCTGTGCCAGCTCCCCAACATTCTCCCATATTTGGGCAATTTCCACTCTCACAAATGGTATGTAATTTATAATTATCTACTAATTTGCGAACTTTAGCATACTCTGCTCCTACGGGTAATTTTACACGTAACCAGCTTGGTTTTTTGGTTTTATTTTCTTTTTCAGAATTTACAACGGGCAACTCTATCATAACTTACAGATTTAGAAGACTAATAACTAAGACTTTAGGAAGAAAGTTTATTTTATCAGATTTAATTACTTAAGGATTTTGTATAAAAACCCGCTCTTGAGGGGTCTAAACGAGCCAATAGAGCAAAAGCCTCTTGTTTTTCGTTGTTAGAGCCATCTTTAAAAATATTGGCTAACTCCTGCGATTTTGCATCAAAAAACACATTGAATAACAAAGCATTAGGTTTTATACGGGCTATTTTCTCCATCTCTTTAAGCATATCTAAGGCTGCTTTGCGAGCTTCTAGTCTTTTATCCGCATAAATATCCAAACCTTTGCGGTGGTAGGTATAAATCGCTTCTCTCACCGAAAGCATCTGCTGGCTTTGTAAGTTTTCCACCAACCAAAATCTATCTCTAATATCTCCTTGTGTCCAGCCATCAGCCCCAGCACTTTGAGCTGTGTTGGCTACTAAATAGGCTTTATCTATCCAAGCTGTTCCACCAGCTTTAGAAAAAGAATCTGCGTCCATTGCCAAACAAATATAAGCATAATACCCTAAAAGAGAGCTTAAATTACTAAAAAACACATTTTCATTGAAGTTTAGGTCTAAGGGTTGGGTAGAGAGATAGTTGAAATTAAATTTTCTATCTACAAAACTAAATAAAATAGTTTCATAAGTTCCTCCATAAACAGGTCTTATAGCTTGTATTTGTGCATTTGCTTCGTAAGCTCCTGTGGAGAAATCGGCTCTGATAAGATTGATTTGCAAACGACAAAGTAGTTTTTCATTATTTTCGTAAGCGTCATCTGTCCATTTTTTATTATTGAGGAAATCTGTGATATTTTTTTGAAGTATTTGCACGGCATCTTTATTATTCGTCCCTACTTGAGCGGAAGCTAACTGCTTATCATTGATAAGTACCTCAAATTGAAGTTCTTGTGCTAAAATAGTATGAGCGGTCAATAATAAAATAAAAAAGATATAAAGGCTTTTTCTAGTCATAAAGTAAGTATTTTTTTCTGATTTTTTTGTATGTATCCAAATCTGCCTGCCAAGTCGCTTTGATAGCGTCTTCTGTCATTCCTTGCTTAATTTGCTCTTGTAGAACAGAATTCCCTGCTAATTTATTAAAAAAATTTGTAAAAAATTTGTTTTTATCTCCAAACTTCTGGTAGAAATCTATTAGATAACGGATAGAAAAAGTCGTATTTTTTACTTTTCTGAAGTCTTCTCCAAAACAAAGCTTTCCTTCATACAGCGGATATTTAGACATTCCCTCAATGCTACGCGGTTGAAACTGGAATTGTCCCATTGTACTATCTGGGTAACCAATCACCTGGAAAGGAAAGTCTGTTCCTCTGCCAACACTCATCACGGTTCCTTCAAAAAAGCACAAAGAAGGATACAAACGAACTGCCTGATGATTAGGTAAATTCGGGGAAGGTTTTATGGGAAGTATGTAAGAATTTTTGTGAGAGTAGTTCTTCATTTTTATTACTTTCAAATTGCAGACTAAGCTGTCTTTGAGCCACTTTTCGCCATTTATCATCAGAGCCAATTCCCCAACAGTAAGCCCATGAACGACAGGAATAGGGTGCATTCCAATAAAACTTTCAAAACCTTTTTCTAAAACGGGTCCAGCCACATAGTCGCCATTAGGGTTAGGTCTGTCTAAAACAATAAATTTTTTATTATTTTCAGCACAAGCCTCCATCGCATAGTGCATTGTGGAGATGTAAGTAAAAAAACGGACACCCACGTCTTGGATATCAAAAACAAGAACATCTATATCAGCTAATTGTTCGGGTGTAGGCTTTTTATTATTGCCATACAAAGAAATAATAGGCAAGCCTGTTTTGCTATCTATTTCATTATCAATATTTTCACCTGCATCAGCTTTGCCTCTAAAGCCGTGCTCAGGAGCGTAAACTTTTCTTACTTTCACTCCTAAAGACAATAGCGTATCAACTAAATGTGTATTACCGATTCTGGAAGAGGGATTTACTAATAGTCCAATATTCTTATTTTCTAATACAGATAAATATTTTCCTAAACGCTCTGCTGCCAAGACTAAACTTTTGGGTTTCGTTTCAGTAGGTTTTTCTATGATTAGGGTATCATTTTTTTGGGTACTTTGGGTAAGAGGTGGTTTCTTACAAGCTCCTAAGAAGAATAATGTAAAAACAAAAGAAATAAGACCTAAAATTTTTAGCATTCTGATTTTCTGTGATTATAAGAGAGGAATTATAGGCAAATTTAGTTGGAAAAAGTGCTTTTTCCAACTAAATTTTAAGGAATTTGTAGTTTTTGTATTTTTTTAATAGGTCCGGGGCAGTGCATTCTATGGCAACTTATGCAGCTTTCCACTACTATATTGAATTGTTTGGTTCTTTCGTTTAGGTCTTTACTTTCGTACAAAATATCCAAGTTAGTCATAAAGGCTTTTGCCATCATAGGGTAGGCTTCCGTTTTTTTAGACTCTTCGGTGGCTTGGGCTATATGTATATAATTAAATTTTTCTCTGAAATCTTTTGGGAAATTGCCCAACACAATACTCTCCTGTATAGTTTTGGTATCATCATACATTTCTCTCATCAAAACTGCCAATTCGCTACTTCCGTTAGGATAAATATTTTTATCGGCATATTTAGCATAGTTGAGTTGAGGAGCATTTTTAGGTCTAGTCTGCTTAGTACAATTATGAAAGATAGCTGACAAAAATAAAAAAATGCTGATAGAATATAAAGATTTTGGAAGCATCGCAATATATAGTTATTTGATTATCACACCTTTTGCCTCAAAAACAATTTCTTCTTTGGCTTGGGTTATTTTGGCAATCTCTTCTTTTGATTTTCCTGCATCTTCTGCATAATGTTTTAAGGTAGCAATGTCTGTAATTTCTTTAGAGGCTACACCTTCCAGAATAGCGGTTTTTCCTGCTGATTTTTTAGGCATAAAAAAGGCATAATCTTTGAACGTAACACGAACTTTTTTTCCGTTGCCCATATCCAACTGCATCCAACAACCTTTTACTTGGCAAACAGACTCTATTTTGCCTTCAATTTTTGTGTTGATGCTATTTTTACCTTCCAACATTTTGGGAAGTTCTGATACGGCAATAGCTCCTGTGGCATTTATTTTTTCTCCATAATACTTCTGAGAAAAGGCAAAAATAGAGATACCCATTGCCAAAACTAAAGTGATGATGTGTTTTTTCATAAGGTTTTTTCTGCAAAAATACAGATGAAAGCTCAAAATACAAAATCTTATTTTGTCATATTTTTGGCTTAAAATTTGTGTGTAAACTCATTTTATACACTAAAAACATACTTTCATAAAGAAAAACCAACGTTTCGTAAAATATACATACACGTTAAGAGAAAAATAAACTTTATTTGTAAAACAAATTGAGCCAACTAATCAGCATAAGCAATTCTATGATAAATAAGAGAATGATAAAATACTTCTTTTTAGGTTTTTTTCTGAGCCTTAATTTTACTGCTTGTCAGAGTGGTAAAGAAGATAACAATACGCCCCCAAAAGGATTGGCAGAAAGCACTGCCACTAAAAAAAATGAAAAAAATGATAATTGGGAAGAAGATATTGAGATTGCCAAACCTGAACTTGACGAAAAACAAAAAAAAGGTATTATGCTAAATGTTGTTCGTCAGTATTGCCAGAGCATTTCCGAAAAAGATTACAAAAAATTAGAATCCCTTTTTGCTGACTCCATAGAGCAATTTAATCATTTGAAAGCCACACAAAAAGAGAAAGTTACAGTATATATGCGTAATTTTTATCAACAGAAGAAAAATATAAAACTTATGGCTGATTATGGAGCGATTGAAATAGAAAAAAATACGATTCAAATTCCGATTAAATTCATTTGGGAGAAACATCAAGAAGAAAAATTAGTGAAAATGGGCTTTGACGAGGCTTTTAATATGATTAGTTATGAAGAATTGCCTTATCAGAAGAAAGAAAAAAATAAATTGAAAGAATGGGTAGGCAAATATGTATTAGAGGGGGGAAGGCAAGAGGAAGCGTTTTTGGAGGTTAAAGCTCTGAAAAATAATAAATTTTCCTTTGAACTAAAACTGAATGAAAATGGAGACTGTAAAGGCTCGTTAGAAGGGAATGCTATTATTATATCTGATAATCAGGCTTCTACTATAGAAATAGAAGATTGTAAAATACTTTTTAAGTTGGAAAGTGACGGACAAATCAAGGTGGAAGAGGTGGGGGAGTGTAATAGACACATCATTACTTGTAGTTTTGATGGCTATTATACGAAAAAATAATTTTATAGTTTTGTAGTACCTCTTAAAGGCGTTTCTCTTTGAGAAATGCTTTTTTACTTTGTAGGGCAATGTTTCTCAACGAAAATTCGGGCTTGTTTGTGCTGCCCATAGACTACGGCTTTTTTCATATCTATACAAGCTCCTGTAATATCTTTATATTTGCTTCTGATAAGCCCTCTTTGGTAATGAGCCTCTGCATTTTTATTATCCAGATAAATGATTTTATTGAAGTCATTTATTGCCCCAGAATCATCATCAAGAGCCATTTTGAGTTTTGCACGCAAAAAATAAGCCGCCGTATTTTTTGGATTTTTTCCTATAAAAAAGTTGATATCTTCTAAGGATTTGAGAGGTAAGTTCAGGGAGTCAAACAAGTATGCTCTTTGCCAACGCAAGTCAGCATCCTTTGGATTATTTGCTACACGAATATTGAGTTCTTTTAATTTTTCTTCTAATGAGG
>JANRLU010000029.1:0-1669 GCA_033762275.1 Thermonemataceae bacterium
CTGTGGATAGTATAGCCAAAATACATCTATATTTTAATGGAAAACTTAAAATAGAACTTCAACCTTACATCAATGAGGAGGTGGTGGTGAGTAGAGAAAAAAATCAAATCTTTCAAGATTGGCTGCAAGGAAATTTAGGAAAGTAATTTGTTTGAATACGCAAAATAATTAACTTTGCAAAAAACAGCTATGGAAAAGTTTGCTTTGATTACTGGAGGAAGTCAAGGGCTTGGCAAGGCGATAGCAGAGGAATTGGCTCACCGAAAAATAAACTTATTATTAGTGGCTTTAGATAGCCCCGAACTCTACGAAACAGCCGCTTACTTGCAAGATACCTATCCTATAAAAGTAAAAATCTTTGCTATCAATTTGGCAGAGACACAAGCGGCAGAGCAAATCTTTGAGTTTGTCCAAAAAGAAAATATAAGCATTCAATACCTTATCAATAATGTAGGTTTGGGTTATACGGGAGCTTTTGAGAGCCTAAATTTAAGTTTTTTTGATACCATTCTCCAGCTTAATATTACGATACTTACCAAACTTACGTATCTATTTTTACCCCAACTGAAAAAAAATACACCTGCTTATATTTTGAATGTTTCGAGTATGGCGGGTTTGTTTACGATTCCTTTCAAAACAGTGTACTCTGCCTCTAAAAATTATGTATATGTTTTTTCGCGTGCCTTGCGAGAAGAACTTAGAGGAACAGGCGTAAGCGTAACAGTACTTAACCCAGGAGGAATGCTTACCAACGCCAGAATTATAGAGGATACAGAAAAAATGGGAAAAATGGCAAAAATAATTACTGCTACACCACAAGAAGTAGCCTTACAAGCCGTGAGAGCAATGTTTGCTAAAAAGGCGGTTTGTGTGCCGAAGCTATTGGTAAGATTATACGCGTTTTCTCGCTATTTAATTCCGTATAGTTTGCAACTTAAAATAATTGCTAAAGGTTTGAAAAAGAATTATTTACAGAAAATAGAAGAAAATATTCCCTCATAAATTTTGTTTTGCTGAATTTTGTCAATAATTTTCAAAAATCATAAACAATTAAAAAAATTATGGAACCATCTGTTTTAGTTTTTTTAGGAGCGGGTATAATAGGCTTTTTTATCTTCTTATATTTTGTTCCACTCAATTTATGGATCACAGCCTTGTTTTCTGGCGTTCAGATAGGGCTTTTCAGGCTGGTATTTATGCGTATTCGTAGAGTACCCCCCAGAGCTATCGTAGAATCCTTGATTACAGCACATAAAGCAGGTTTGAAAATAACTGCTGATGACTTAGAAACCCACTTTTTGGCGGGTGGAAATGTGCAAGGCGTTATCAGAGCCTTAATATCGGCTGATAAGGCAGGTTTGTCTTTGTCTTTTAGGCAAGCAACTGCCATAGATTTGGCGGGTAGAGATGTTTCTGATGCGGTACAAGTATCTGTAAATCCGAGAGTTATCAATACGCCTAATGTTACGGCTGTTTCCAAAGATGGTATTCAGTTGATTGTAAAAGCTCGTATCACAGTAAGAGCAAACTTAGAGCAACTAGTAGGGGGGGCAGGAGAAGAAACCATATTGGCTAGAGTAGGAGAGGGTATTGTTACTTCTATCGGTTCTGCTGCATCTCACAAAAATGTTTTAGAGAATCCGGATTCTATTTCCAAGTTAGTGCTTTC
>JANRLU010000030.1:0-10561 GCA_033762275.1 Thermonemataceae bacterium
CTTACGAGTTTGCCCTTACCCGAATGGAACTTGGTGAGACGATGTTTGCGATGAGTAAGTTCAAGGCAGCAGAAAAAAACTTTACAAGTGCCGAAACTAATTTCAAGAAAGCCAACAAAACGCAAGATAATTATTACGCAAAACTACTCACAGATTTTGGCTTACTCTACTCTGCACTCAGTAATTTTGAAAAATCAGAGCAATATTTACAACAAGCGTTAGAACTAAGAAAAAATTTGGTAGGCGAGCAATCCACCGATTACGCTGTTTCTTTGAGTAATTTGGCTGTCCTCAAAAACCAAATGGGATATTATACTGAAGCTCAAAACGCTGTAAATAAGGCTATTGCTATAGCAGAAGCAGTCAAAACTGACCAAAGTATTTTGGCGATAATGTATAATAACCAAGCCTACTTCCAGCAAGTAGTGGGGCAAAACCAAAAAGCCTTAGAAATTTACGAAAAAGCTCTTGTGATGATAGATAATGAAAAAAGCCAGAGAAGCCCAACTTTTCAGCGAGTAGCTACCAATAAAGCACTGCTTTTACAAGAAATGGGTAAAAAAGAAGAGGCTTTAGCCATCTACGAAAAAGCTATTCGTATCAAAAAAACACAATTTGGTATAAATAGCCCTGATTATGCCCATCTGCTTAATCTTACAGCTTCTTTGTATATGCAAATGGAGAATTACAAAAAAGTAGAGAATTACTTGCAAGATGCTTACAGCATCTATAAGAGAAAATTAGGTGAAAATCACCCCTCTACCGCTAAAGTTCTCAATAATTTAGGCTTATTTTATTTATACCAAAATAATTTACCAAAGGCTCAAGAGTTCTTGCAAAAAGCCTATGAAGCCCGCAAACAAACACTCGGAGAGAGCCACCCCGAATTTAATAATTCTCAAGAAAATCTGGCTTTACTTTATTGGCAACAAGGAAAAACCAAAGAAGCAGCCGAACTGTATAAAAAAGTTTTGGATAAAAATAATGAATTTATCGTAAAGTATTTTCCTGCAATGAGTGAAAGTGAAAAAGAACAATATTGGGGAAAATTACGACCAACTTATATGCGTTTTTACAATTTTGCGGTTGCCAATGGCGAAAAAGAGCCACAGTTACTTTCCGAAATGTATAATGCTCATATTGCTACCAAAGGTATTTTACTCAATGCTACCAACAAAATAAAACAAAGAATCCTTAACTCTAAGGATAAAAGTTTGATTGAACAATACAATACATGGATTGAGAAAAAAGAAGAATTAGCCCATTTGTATTCTCTCTCCAAAGATGAACTCAAAGAACAAGAAATTGATTTGCCAAAATTGGAAAATGAAACTAATGATTTAGAAAAAAAATTATCCCAACAATCAGAACTATTTAGGTCTAAGATAGATGATAAAATCCATACCATCAAAGAAATAGACCATGCCCTTACTAATGATGAAGCAGCTTTGGAAATTATATCTTTCAAAATATTTGATAAAAAATTCACCAACGAAAATATGTACGTTGCTTTATTGGCAGGTAAGCATCAACACGGACACCCAAAAATGGCGGTTTTGGGGAAAGGCTCACAATTTGAGGAAGATGAATTTAAGTATTACCAAAATATCGTAAGAGCTCGCAAAGATACCAAAAAATCTTACACAACTTATTGGGAAAAAATTGATAAATTATTAGAAAACAAGAAAAGAGTATTTGTTTCCACAGATGGCATTTATAGTCAGATAAGTATCAATACCTTACACAAAGCAACAGGAAATTATGTAATAGATGATTTGAGTGTAACTTACGTAACCAACACACGCTTTATACCTGATGTGAAAAAAAGAGAAGCTATCAGTAAAAATACAAGCAATAAAACAGCCCTTCTGGTAGGATTTCCCTCTTATGGCAACAAAGGGACAATCAGCCCTTTGCCTGGTACCAAAAAAGAAGTAGAAACCATCAGTCCTATTCTTAAAAGTTTGGGTTACAAAAAAATAGACTTACTTTTAGCAGATAAAGCCTCTGAAAATAATATCAAAAAAGCTGATGACCAAATTCACCCTGATATTATTCATATTGCTACACACGGATACTTTATCAGCGAAATAGACCAAGAATCTAATTTAGTTTTTGGGGTAGAAGCCTCTAAGGCAAAAACAAACCCAATGCTACGTTCAGGCTTAGTTTTTGCCAATGCAGAACAAACTTTAGAAGGAATAAAGGATAGCAAGGATTATCAGTCGCAAGATAACGGCTTACTCACGGCTTATGAACTTGCCAATATGAATTTGGACGACTCGCAACTAATGATTTTTTCGGCTTGTGAAACGGGTTTAGGAGATGTAAAAGCGGGCGAAGGTGTATATGGCTTACAAAGAGCCGCCCAAATTGCAGGAGTAGATGCCAGCGTAATGAGCCTTTGGAAAGTAAGTGATGAAGCAACCGTTGATTTAATGACTTTGTTCTACAATAATCTCAAAACAGCCAAAAACAAACAAGACGCCTTCAGAAAAGCTCAAATTAAGTTGAAGGAAAAATACAAAGACCCCTATTATTGGGGAGCTTTCATACTCACCGAAAACTAAAATTAAACATAAGATATGAGAACTTATAGGCACAAGACTTTTGTCTTGTGCCTTATTTATTATCTATTTGTTTCCTATTTCTGATTCTTTGAAATATGCATATAAAATTTTTGTTTTTGCTTCGCCAATAAGTTCAGAAACTTCTGAAAAAGATGCTTTTTTGATATTATCAAGGCTTTTAAAATGTTTTAAAAGTTTACTCATTGTTTTCTCTCCGATACCCTTTATCTCGTCCAATTCACTTTGAAGGCTGCTATTGCTGCGAGTATCTCGGTGAAAAGTAATGGCGAAGCGGTGAGTTTCATCTCTGATTTGTTGGATAAGTTTTAAAGATTCTGACTTTTTGCTGAGATGTAGAGGAAAATTATCCTCAGGAAAATAAATTTCTTCTAATTTTTTGGCGATACCAATAATTGCCATTTTCCCATAAATTTGTAAATCTTGGAGGGCTTGGCAGGCAGCCCCTAACTGCCCCTTTCCTCCATCTATAATAATTAGCTGGGGAAGCGGCTGTTTTTCTTCTAATAATCGCTTGTAGCGGCGGCTTACGATTTCGTACATAGAAGCAAAATCATTTGCTCCTACCACCGTTTTGATATGAAAATGCCTATAATTTCTTTTAGAAGGCTTTCCATTGATAAAACAAACCATTGCCGCTACGGGATTTGTTCCTTGTATATTGGAATTATCAAAACATTCTATTTGCATTGGCAACTCTTTAAGACGTAAGTCTTTTTGTAGGGTTTCCAAAATTCTCTGGCTATTTTCCAATGACTTGGCTCGGCGTTCCTCTTGCTTACGAAGATACTCTTTCTGAGCAAAAAATACATTTTGCAAAGACATTTCCAATAGTTTTTTCTTATCACCAATTTGTGGTATCACAAAGTTAAAATCTGTAAAGTTTTGCTTTATTTCTACGTTGCTCAATATTTCTTTGGCAGGGCTATTATATTTTTCCTTGAGTTGTAGGCTTGCCAAAAGTATAATTTCTTCCTCTGTTTCGGCAAGTTTTTTTTCAATCATCATATTTTCGGTATGCAGCACAGCTCCATTCTGAATATCCAAAAAATTCATAAAAGCAACTTCCTCTTGATTGCTGATACTCAGCACTATAATATCAGTTATTTTAGGGTTTACAACCAGCGATTTTTCCTGAAAAATTCGTAAAAAATCTATTTTTTCTTTTAAGATATGAGCTTTTTCAAAGGCAAGTTCCTCAGCATGCCTATACATTTCTTCCTCCATTTTTTGCTTTACCGCTCCAATATTCCCTTTCAAAATTTGATGAATCAACTCAATATCTTTCTGATAATCAGCTTCTTGCTGTAAGCCTTCGCAAGCTCCTTGGCAGTTTTTGATATGAAACTCCAAACAAACCTTAAATTTATTTTGCCTAATATTTTCTTCAGAAAGCTGATAAGTGCAAGTACGAATCGTGTAAAGTTTTCGGATAAGTTCCAAAAGGCTATTCATCGCTCTTACATTGGCATAAGGTCCGTAAAAAGTTCCTATTTTCCTGTCAAATTGCCGTGTACTGATTACCCTCGGAAAAGGCTCTTTCGTAATACAGATATAAGGATAAGTTTTATCATCTTTCAATAAAATATTGTATTTGGGCTGAAACTCTTTGATAAGCGAATTTTCCAACAAAAAAGCATCTAATTCGGTATTTACGATAATAAATTCAATTTTATCAATTTGACTTACAAGCCTTTGGGTTTTGCGGTTATGCTCCTGAAAATTATTAAAATAAGAACTTACTCTATTTTTAAGATTTTTGGCTTTCCCTACATAAATGATGCTACCAGCTACATCAAAAAATTGATAGACACCCGGACTTTGAGGAAGTTGGCTAATAAACTCTTTAAAAACATTCATAAAGTCTTACATTTTAATAATTTCACCATCACTCATTTCAATAATTCTATCACAACTATTGGCAAAGTCGGAGTCGTGTGTAACAGCGACAATACTCTGCTTAAACTGCCCAGAAATATCACGAAGTACATCAAACACCCTTTGTGTATTTTGTTTATCCAAATTGCCCGTAGGCTCATCTCCCATAATAATAGTAGGGTCATTGATAAGGGCACGAGCAATGGCGACACGCTGTTGCTGCCCACCAGAAAGTTTGCTGGACATTTTGAGGGCATGGTCTTGCATATCAAGCAAGCGAAGTTTTTGATAGGCTCTCTCCTCTATCTCCTTTCGGCTGTATTTACCTAATTTCAGAGCAGGAATCATCACATTTTGCAAAGCGGAGAACTCTGGCAACAAATAATGAAACTGAAAAATAAAGCCAATATGTTGGTTACGAAAATTAGCCAACTCATTTTTAGTTTTTTGTGTTACGGCTTCGCCGGCTATTTCTATACTTCCTTCATAATCTGTATCCATGGTTGAAAGCAAATACAAAAGGGTGGATTTTCCACAACCAGACTTACCTATAATGGCTACAAATTCACCTTTTTCTACATCAAAAGTAATATTTTTGAGCACCTGAAATTTTTCAGGTTCATAAAAGTATTTATTTACATTATTTGCTCTAAGTACCAAATTTTTCATTATGATCGCATTTTTTAGCCTCTTAAAATGGCTACAGGGTCTATTTTGGAGGCTTTTCTGGCTGGAAAATACCCCGCCAGGCAAGTGGTGAGTACGCCAAAAACTAAGCCAAAAATATAAAATCTTGGGTCAAAATTGACAGGGAAAAACTTAATCCCTAATACTTCCCCTGCCGTAAAAGGTGTACGAGACAAAATAAAGGAAAGAGTAAAACCTAAGCTCAAACCTGCCAAACCACCCATTATACCAATAAAAACAGCCTGATACATAAATACCTCTGTGATATTAGCCCCATCAAAACCTATAGCTTTAAGGATAGCAATATCTTTCATTTTATCATATACCGTCATATTGATAATATTATAGATACCAAAACCTGCTACTACCAAAAGTGTAACAGAAACCACATAAGTCATAATATTACGAATAATAGAAGAAGCCAATAATGTTTCATTCGCTTTTTCCCAATCTTCGACTTCGTAACCAAATCTGCTTTTAAGTTCTTTCACCAAAAAGCGAGCCTGATTAGCGTCTTTTAGTCGGATATAAATTTCGGTGAGATAATGGCTATCTTTTTGCAAAATACGTTGGACGGTTGCAATATTGGCATAACATTTTATATTATCTATCGCCCCAATACCCGTTTTGAAAATGCCCACAATCTTCACCAAGCTATTTGTTCCGTTAGGGGCGAGCAGCGTTATTTTATCGCCTATATGAATATTGAGTTTTTTGGCTAAACCACTTCCCATCAAAATTCCATTATTAGCAGCAATCAAAGACTCCAAATCCCCAGCAATCAGTTTATCTTTGATAGAAAAAAGTTTATCTTCGTCCAAAATATTAACACCCGCCAAATTCCCATTTACTTGCGTTTCTCCATAACTATAAAATACTTGTGTCGCCAACTGAGCCGAAACGCCCCAAACTTCTTTCATTTCTTTTATTTTTTCTATTATCACAAAACCATTTTTAAGTTTTGGTTTCTCATTTTTGGGCTTCTGGTGATGTACTATCACTAAACTTTGCGGAAATACCTCTTGCAAAATAGCTTTTCTTTGAGATTTTATTTCGTTATAGATACGAATATGCGGAGAGTTGGCAAGAGCGGTGTTTTCAAGAACTCTATTGATGCCCGTCATAAAACCTATCATCACAATAAACATTGCTATACCAAAGGTAACTCCCAGAGAAGCAACTAAAGTTTGCTTTTTTTTGGCAAAAAGATGTGTTTTTGCAATTTCAATAGTAGTTTTCATTAGCTCAATCGTTTATATCTAAAATTTCTGTTTGAGCATCTAATTTGTCCATAATTTCCACAAAATCATAGTTTTCTATACCTTTTTGTATTTTTATCTTTTGTTTTTTCCCTTCTTTTCGTACCCAAACAGAATCTTTACCAACCAACAAACGCTTAGGAATAACCCAAGCCCCCTCCTTTTTCTGTATCAAAATATTGGCTTCCACACTCAATCCAGAGAGCGAAAGCGGCACTTCCCCTTCAAAGATAGCATCTACTTGGAAAGATTGTTCCGTAGGATTGATTTGTGGATAGATTTTATTTATTTTCGCTTTGAAAATTTTATCTCCAAATACATCAATTTTTATCCAAACTTCCTGCCCTATTTTTATTTTTGCAATATCTGTTTCGTCTATGTTCAGCTCTATCACAAATTGATTTTTTTCGCCAATGATGGCTATTCTTTCACTTTTTCGGATAAGTTCCCCTTCTTTGAAGAACACTTTGTACAAAATGCCATCTATACGACTACTAATTAAATAATTGGACTCATCTTCTGCACTAATTCGGTATTGACTAAGAGCATTTTGGTATTCAGCTGAGATTTGATTACGAATTTTTCTGTAGGTTTCTGCTCGAGCTTTAAGTTCGTTGCGAGATAACTCATAAGTGAGTTTTACTTTATCAAATTCGCTGGTACTCATTGCTTTGGCTTCAAAAACGTTTTTGTAACGAATAAAATTAAGTGAATCTTGTTGAAATTTTATTTGGGCTGTTCTAAGGGCTATTTGGGCTTCATTGAGTATGGGTGAGTTATAGCCTATATTTTGTTCGGCAATGTTGAGATTAGTTTTAGCACTTTCCAAACGAGCTTTTTGTGTTTCACTTTTTATATTGAACAAGGCTTGTCCCGCTTTTACCTCTTCGCCCTCTTTCACAAATTCTTTGGTAATAATGCCATCACCCAAAGCATATACTTTATATTCGTTTTTAGGAACAATAGAGCCTGAAGCATACACCGTTTCTACGAGGGTTCTTTTCTCTAAATTGAGTATTTTTTCTTTTTTCCCACAACTCAGCAAAATCCCCATCAGCAAGGCATACAAGGGAATATATTTTTTGCTTCTATTGTTTAATTTTCGAGTTATTTTCATCATATTTTTGCTGTGTAAATAATTTAGGGTTTTGGGCAATGTATGTATTTTTTTAAGTATTTTTCAGAGCTTTCCACATAATTTCAGCAAGATGATAACTTTTTTTGCCTGTTCCATCTTTTATTTGGTGTCGGCAGCTTGTTCCACTGGCTACAATAAGTGTATTTTCTTCTGCCTTACGTACTTCAGGGAAAAGAACCAATTCTCCCACTTTCATAGAAACCTCATAATGCTCTTTCTCATAGCCAAAACTACCCGCCATACCACAACAACCACTTCTAATAAGTTGCATTTGATAGTTTTTGGGTAAAGAAAGCACTTTTTTGGTATAAACTAAATTAGAAAGGGCTTTTTGGTGGCAATGCCCGTGTACTTTCAATATGCTATGCTCCTCAGTAAACTGCTCGCTTCGGATATTTCCTTTATCTATCTCATTTGCGAGAAATTCATCTAAAAGAAAAGTATTCTTTGCAATTTTTTGAGCATCTGATAAGTATTTTTTATCCACCAAATCCAAGTATTCATCTCTAAAACTTAAAATAGCAGAAGGTTCTATTCCTACCAATACGGTTTCATCATTTACCAAATCTGATAAAATAGCTATATTTTCTTCAGCTACTTTTTTGGCTCTTTTCAGCAATCCTTTAGATAGCAAAGTTCTTCCACTTTCTTTCACCTTCGGCATTTCTACTTCATACCCCAAATTCGCTAATAATTCTATAGTTTTGATACCCACCTCAGTATCGTTGTAATTGGTAAATTCATCACAAAATAGAATTACCTTTCCCAAATATGCTTGCGTCTCTGGTCTTGCCTCTCTGATTTTATTCCTTATATCTTGTAATTTCTGTTTATTTTTTTCAAACCAAGTTCTTAATGTGAACTTATGTAAGGTAGGCAGCGAGCGATTTGCTGCAAAACCTGCCACTTGTTTAAAAACAGCACTTGTAAGCGGATTTTTCACAAAAAAATTATACAAACTTGGTACTTTGGAAGCTAAAAAACTACTTTGTGTGAAATTAGCTACCAACTTGGTGCGAAAAGGTATGCCATTTGCTTCATAATAATGCTGTAAAAATTCGGCTTTCATTTTACCTATGTCTACATTGGAAGGGCATTCGGACTTACAGCCCTTACAACTCAAGCACAAATCCATCACTTCTTTAATTTGCTCGCTATCAAAGGGGTTTTCTTTGGTAGAATGTGTAAGGATTTCACGCAAAATATTGGCTCTGGCTCGTGTGGTATCTTTTTCGTTACGAGTCGCCATATAGCTCGGACACATCGTCCCCCCCGTAATTTCAGTTTTACGGCAATCTCCCGAACCATTACACTTTTCGGCAAGCATAAGCATACCCTCCTCCTTATCAAAATTGAAAATAGTGCTAATTTCCCTTGTTTTCTGCCCTTTTTCGTAGCGTAAATCAGTATCAATAGGTAAGGTATCTACAATTTTGTGAGGATTAAGCATATTATTGGGGTCAAAAATATGCTTAATTTGCTTAAAAAGAGTGTAGGTTTCTTCCCCCACCATTTGTTTGATAAACTCACCGCGTACTCTTCCGTCCCCATGCTCACCTGAAAGAGAACCTTTGTATTTTTTGACTAAGTCGGCAGTTTCTTGGGCTATGGCTCTAAATATTTGACGTTCTTTTTCATCTTTGAGATTAAGAATTGGGCGTAAGTGCAGCTCTCCTGTACCTGCGTGTGCATAATGAACAGCATATTTATTGTATTTTTTCAAAATAAGGTTAAATTCCCTGATGTATTCGGGGAGGTCTTGCACATCTACGGCAGTATCCTCTACAAAACAAACAGGTTTTGCATCACCTGCAATATTAGAGAGCAAACCAAGCCCCGCATTACGTAAAGCCCAAACTTTGGCAATATCCTCACCCTCTACGATAGGGTAATGATGTCCAAAACCTTGCTTTTGTAACTCTTTTATCATTAAATTAGCTTTTTCATTCACTTTTTCTATGCTCTCCCCCGAAAGTTCAACAGCTAAGATCGCTTGAGGTTCACCTTTTACAAAAAAACGATTTTGCATTTGGCTAATGTTGGCTTTCGTACATTCCAGAATGTAATGGTCTAAGAGTTCAGAGGCAGAAGGTTGGTAATGAAGAGCCACTAAATTTGCTCGAAGAGCTTCATCTACACTATCCGTATGAACAGCTACCAATAACTTATGAGCTGGCGGCAAATCTACCAAATTGAGCTTGAGTTCAGTAATAAGCATTAGCGTACCTTCTGAGCCACAAATGAGCTTGCTAAGGTTGAAATCTTGTTTGTATGTTTTATCAAAAAAATTACATTCCAAAAGTATATCCAAAGCATAACCAGTGTTTCGGCGTGGAATGGAGGATTTCGGAAAGTTTTCTTTAATAAGTTCTTGATAATGAGAATTTTGCAACAATTCACTTATTTGCCTACTTATCGTATGCTGGGGCATTTTTTCTGCTCCAAAAATTACTTCTTCCCCGTTCGCAAGCAAGCCTTTTACTTCCAAGATATGTTCGCGAGTACTCCCATACACAATAGAATTAGAGCCACAGGAGTTATTACCAACCATTCCGCCTATCATTGCACGCGTTTGGGTAGCCGTTTCAGGACCGAAAAAAAGCCCGAAAGGCTTTAAATAAGCATTCAAATCGTTGCGGATAATACCAGGCTCCAAACGTATCCATTTTTCTTCAGGATTTATTTCCAAAATCTTGGTGAAATGTTTACTTACATCTACTACAATGCCTGTTCCTACTACCTGCCCTGCCAAAGAAGTTCCTGCCGTTCTTGGGATAAGAGAACTTTGGTGTTGATGAGCAAAAATAAGCAATTTTTTCAAATCGGCTGTATTTTTTGGATAGGCAACCGCTAAAGGCATTTGGCGATAGATAGAAGCGTCTGTTGCATAAAGTCTTCGCATGGTATCATCAAAATACAAGGAACCTTCTAATTCTTTTTGGAGATTTTGTAAGTGTTCAGAGCTAATCATAGTGTTTTTCATTTGAGGGTTTATTCTACGTACAATACCA
>JANRLU010000031.1:0-7884 GCA_033762275.1 Thermonemataceae bacterium
TACTTAGGGCAAACCTGCTCCACTTTTACCGAGCACTATTTACAGCAAAAATATCCTTTACAACAAGCCGCAGAAGCCGAGCAAAATATTTGGATAAATGCAAGTGTATGCCCTGATGCTGCTTTGGCTGCCTATATCAAGCAATTAGCTCCTTCGCAGGCTTTGTATAGCCTTGATAAACAAATACTTTTGGCATACAGAGGTGCTTTATTTGCTTTAAGCGAAACTCTTTTTTATGAGAAAGATTTCTGCAAAATTTCTTTTTCTTTTGATATTTTCAGGCAAAATGGCTCTGAAATTCGTAAGGATTTTGCATTGCTTACACAAGGCAGAAAGAGCCAACCCATCACTGACCCACACTGCATCATCTATAAGCCTGAAAATATTTTTGTAGAAGAAGGAGCGAGCCTCAGGGCTTGTGTGCTGAATGCAGAAAATGGGGTAATTTATATCGGAAAAAATGCCCAAGTACAAGAAATGACAGTGATACAAGGTAATTTTGCTTTGTGTGAGGGGGCGGTTATCAATATAGGTGGAAAAATGCGTGGCGATACAACTATCGGAAATTATGCCAAAGTAGGCGGTGAAATCAGTAATTCCGTGATTTTTGGATATTCCAACAAAGCCCACGATGGTTTTTTGGGTAATTCTGTTATTGGGGAATGGTGCAATTTGGGAGCAGATACCAACACCTCTAATCTCAAAAATAATTACGGCAATGTAAAAATATGGAATTATCTAAAAAATGATTTTATTGACACCCAACAAGTATTTTGTGGGCTTACGATGGGCGATTACAGCAAAGCAGGCATCAATACGATGTTTAATACGGGGACTGTGGTGGGGGTAAGTGCCAATATTTTTGGGGGCGATTTCCCTCCGAAGTACATTCCTTCTTTTGCTTGGGGAGGGGCAAATGGTTTTGAGGTTTTTACCCTAGAAAAAGCTTACGAAGCTGCCAATAAAATGATGCAAAGACGCCAAAAAAGCCTGAGTGATGAGGAAAAAAGTATTTTGAAATTTGTATCAGAATGGAAATGAAATTCATAGTAGATAGGTACTTGCCTGCGTATCTACTATGAATAAAAATTATTTTTCAATAATCTACATTCCTTGTAGCTCTTTTTTTTCTGCAAGGGTACACTTCCCAGACTCAGTCAGAAATTTGATAATGGCTTTTTTGAAGTAACTTTCCACTTCTTGGCTTTTTAGCAAAGTAATAATTTGTTTTTTATCTTCTTGTAAGTGCAGGGCATAGCTCATTATCGCAGGAACGCCACACTCTACCGTAAAACGCAAGAAAATGGCTTCCAAGTTGTTGGGCTCTTGTCGGATAGCTTCTTCAAAATAGCGACTTGCCTCCCAAAAATAACTAAGTTTCATGGCAGGGAAAAAGCTAAAATTACCTTTGAGAGCCGCCACAGCTCCTAAGTAGGCTTTGGTGCTGGCGGCTTCAGGGTTTTCTTTTTGCAGTAATAGCTCTAATTCTTTTAGTTTTGCAGCACTTTTGGAAGCATCTGCATAGGTTTCTCTTATTTTTTTGTTCATAGGTTTAATAGCATTGCCAAAAGGCGGTGTTTTCAAATACATACATTACGCCAGAATCCCCCAGATTTACATCACCAAAACGTTCATCAAATTGCAGGAGAAAATTCCCTTCATATTCATCACCTTGTAACCAAATAGGTTCGCCTAATACATAAGCAGGGGCGTTAAAGACTTTTTTTCTGATGGCTTCGGTGTTGGTGTGAGGACTCTCATAATTTTGATAAAAAATTTCTGTTGGTACTTTTAGTTCTGTGATAGAAAAGCTATAAGAACCCTCTGTTTTTTCGGCTACAATGTCATTTTCTTGCCAAAACCTGACCGCACTTTCTTCCGTATCGGGGCTATAGGCTTCGTTATAGTCAGAATTGTACACAAAAAGAGATAAAGCCTTCGTTTCTTTGGGTAATCTTTGGGCTAATAAGGGCATTGTAGCTACTTCCAACGTAAAAATATGCTCCATTGGCTCTTCTTGGTGTTGAGGAATATTCTTTTCAGCTACAGGAGCTTTGCCACGTATGCGATTTAGAGAATTTTCAGCTACATCTTGCTCATAAAGAGGCTCTAAAAAATAGATAGTAGTACTTGCAGCTTTAGGATTTTCACTGAAAAATACTCTGCAAAGTTCGGCAATACTCTCTCCCAAAGAGTATTCTTGTGGTTTTTCTACACCAATATCTTGAAATTCTGAAAGTATTTTTTCATATTTATCATTAGTGATGCTTTCTTTCAGCCATTTTATAGTTTCTCCCTTCGCACCATACATTATAACCTTTCTAATGAAGTTTTCTTTTATGAAATCGCTTGATTTTTCCAAAAAGAACCTTATCCAATTTGTATTAAGGATATTTACCTGCTTTTTAGCGAGTTCTTGGGCTACTTTATCTAAGATATTTTCGGAATTTTGTTGAGTAAGTATCTGAAAACAACGTATAAAAGTAACTTCGGAGCTATTTATTTGAGGTAAAAACTGCTGCTCAAATCGCTGAGGGCTTAAAAATTGAGCGATTTTCTCGAAATGTGGTGCAATGTAGTAGTCGTACTCATCTCCGTAGTTGGGTTTCCAGAGGTGTAGACGCAAATATTGGTCATAGTGCTCGTTCCATTCTGTTTTCTGTTCTGCGAAGAGAGCAATTTTAGCTATGATAGCCCATACAAATACCTCATAGGCAGGAGAGGTAAGAGGTGTATCTTGGATTTTTTCTTCCAAATACGCCAAAATATCTTCTTTTTCAAGCCTTACGATGCCTTCTACGACAGGATTTAGATTGTAAAGAGATAAGTCTTTACTTATTTTCTTTTCCAAAACATTTAAAGCCTTGTCCCATAGTGTTTTATCAGTGATAGAAAGTAATGGAAAAACCTTCTGCCAAGCGTATTCTTGTGTCAGTATTCTTTCTAAAATAGCCTTTGTTCTGTCATTTCCCAAATATAAAAGGGCTTCTTTTTGTTGTTCCAGACCTGCAAACATTTTTCCTCCGCTATCTTTTCCGAAGTAATAAGCCTCCAGATGTATCCATTCATCATACCAAGTGGGGGCTTTTGTACCTGCTTTTTTGTGTTGGAGAATAGCTTCAATGATAGCCATTTCTGCTTTCGTTCCCACCCGCCAATCTTCTTTGAGTAAATTGGCGATATGCTCAAAATTTTCGGGAGTTTTAGGCTCGAAATCAAAAAGTATTTGGTAATAGAGTTGGTAATCGTAAGAACTTACAGCCTTAAATAAATCTGCAAACTCATCAGTATTTGCTATTTGGAAGATTCTTTTTAGTTTTTGCACGGGCAAATTATAACTTTCTTTGAGGGCTTGCTGTAAAAGTTCTTTTTCCCAATGTTCTGTGGAGCTGAAAAAGCTCAAGAATCTATCAAAATATTCGTTGAGATAGCCTTGTTTGTCTACTAAACTAATTTCTTTTAGCTCACCATTTTCTTGCCAATAAATATTTTCATAATTTCCGTCTGTACCAGAGCCATTCATACCAATATAGCCTTTCACTACTTGCTTTGCCAAATCTACTGCAATAGCTTTTGCAGCATTTTCGGGGATTTTTTTACCAAAACGAGCTAAAACACTGGCAAAACCCTTTTGGTTATGTTTGGGGAAAGTTCGCCAAGCTTTATCAAAAGTTGCGGGTTCTTGGGCATATAGCAACATACATATTTTATCAAGATAATAAGACCAATAAGGCAATATATTTGAGCTATTCCATTTTCTTGTGTCTATTTCTTGTAGTAATTCCACAAGTTCTTCGGCTTTGATGAGATGTGTATGCTCTGCCAAATCGTGTAAAAAGCCTACATTTTCATTGATAGAAATGTATTTATTTTTAATCAAGTGCCAAAAAGCAGCATTGATGCTATACCAGCCTACGGATTTTTCCAAAATATCTCTTTTGGCATAGTAGTCATCTTTTTTCTTCTTGCGTATTTTTTCGGCTATTTTAGCCCATTCTTGCTCTGTCATTATGGGGAGTCCGTATTCATATAGGTTTATTTTTTCCTTACCTTTTTCCCAAACGATGTATTCTCCGTGTTTTTGATTAGCTATATAAAACCCTGCTTCTTTAGGCGAGCCATCATTGTTATAGGTTTCAAAAATACCATCAAGCAGGTCATCTTTATATTCAGATTTCTGGATAAGTGTGCCTTGGGCATCTCTCCATAGCCACAAACCATTTCTTTTGCCTTTTTTATAGCTTCCTTCGGTGATAATTTTATTGTTTTGATACCAGATAAAATCACCATCTAAAAGGTTATCTTTGTAGGCACCTATCTGATAAACTACGCCATTGGCATCATACCATTCCCAAGCACCGTGCCACTGCCCTGCTCTAAAAAAACCTTTGGAAGAAATAATGCCGCTTTCGTTGTAATAAGTAAATTCACCATCAGCGAGATCCTTTACATAAGTGCCCACCTGCTTAATTTTGCCGTTTGGGTGATAAAATGTCCATTGACCAATTTTACGGTTTTGCTCGTCAAGTTCGCCCTCTGATTCCAGTTGGGAACTACTTGTAAAGTAGTTTGTAGAATAAGCACACATACAAAAATATTTTTTTTAAACAAAAATATAGTTTATTTTGCTAATTCAAAGCAAAAGCTATAAAATTCTGTATATGGAAACCCTGACACTCAAACAAAATACGGAAATATTAGAGAAAAATTTATCCAAGTTTAAAGGAAAATTTACCCTCAATGATGCAGCAGCCGTTACGGGCTTGCCCGTAGAGCAAGCTCGCGAAACGCTCAATGATTTGATGGGCAAGTATCTTTGTCATTTGCAAGTAAGCGAAGATGGCGACCTTATTTATGATTTTGGTAAAAGTCCGACAAGGCGAGGAGCAAAAACTTTCTCCGAAATCATAGATGATATTAAAAATGTACTTTGGAAAGGTTTTAAAATCTTTTTTAAGGCTTGGATAGCAGCTACTTTAGTCGTTTATTTCATTATTTTTGTAGTAATAGCCATTGCTTTTTTGATAGCTGTAACGGCTGCCAATAGCAAAGACGATAATCGTAAGAGTAGCGATATGAGTGGCTCTGTGTTTCGTTTTATAGGAGAGATTTTTTATGCGATTTTTCGTTGGCAAACTATTTCGGGGGCTATCAGTTACCAAAAAGATAGCAGAGGGTATCAATACAAATCCTATGAGCCTATAAAAACTAATAGTTCATCAAGCAAAAATTTTATTGCTTCTGTGTATGATTTTGTTTTCGGTCCGCCAAGAGTAGAGCCCGAGCCACTTGCCAACCAACAAGAAGTTGCTGCTTATGCCCGCCAAAATAAAGGTTTAATGGTGCTTTCAGAGTTTAAGGCTTTGGCGGGTTGGAATACCGAGCAAGCCCAAAATTTTATGACAGACTGCATTGCCCGCTTCAATGGAACGGCTCGTATTAGTGATAATGCTATTTTGTATGCTGATTTTTATGAACTTACGCGTAGCAAAACCCAAGCCCAAGATGGTAAAATAGAATGGTATTGGGACGAATTTGAGCCTGATTATTTGCTTACAGGCAACAGTTCAAGCAGAAACGTAGCTATCGCTGGGCTTAATTTGCTGAATTTAGCTTTCTCCACACAGTTTTTATATGACAGCGAAATAAGAAGATTTGTAGAAACGCTCATACCTTCAGAAATAATTTTTTGGGCTTTAGGAATTGTACCTTTGGCTTTTTCAGCTACTTTTTTTGCTGTTCCGCTTTTACGTTGGTTGAGCCTTATTCCCAAAAAAATGAAAAGAAGTGAAAACAACTTACGTAAGCGTTTGTATAGATTTATCTACCAATTCGCCCCGAAAGTGGATATTTCTTTGCAACAACTTGCTCAAGATATGAATACTGGCAATTATGAAAAAATAGAAAAAAATAAAATAGAGAGTTTGATGAGAAAAGTAGCGATTGACTGGGAAGGTGAAGCTATTCCTAAAGACAATGGAGAAGTAGTGTATCGTTTTGAGAGCCTCAAAAATGAGTTAGAAGAAATAAAAAAATTACGCCAGCAAACACAAAATCCTACTAATTTAGGAAATATTTACTTTGATACAAGGGATTAGTTATTTTTTCCTTTTTAGTTTTTTTGCCAATTTTATAGAGTGTTTCAACGAGCGATTGTTATTCCAATCACTATGAGATACGATAATAAATTTAGGGCGAGGACATTTCTTTTGTACATTTTTTAATGTAGTTGCATAGGCTTCTGTGTTTGCATCTCCCAAGTATCCTAAAGTTTCATCATCAACACCTTTGATTAAACAACCACCATATAAAACCCTCTCTTTACTGAACCAGACTATAATGTTGTCGCTTGTATGTCCCTCACCAGGATAATAGAGTTCAAACGAATACTGCCCAACGGTAAAAACGGTGTCTTTTTGGATGAGAAACTCAGCTCTTTTTTGGTTATTTTTTTTACTAAACTCGTCTGTTAAGGTGGTGGTATACGTTTTGATTCCTTGTTGTTTGTAATAGGCAAGTCCTTCTGTTCTGTCGCTATGCCAATGAGTTGCAATACATATTTTTACATTTGTATGATGCTTTTCTTTGATACGGTCTAATAGATTTTGGAATTGTGTGCTATCCCAAGGAGTATCAAATAATACAACTCCTTCATTTGTAACAAGATACATTCCGTTTGCGGGTATTAGCTTTCCTTCATAAGTATTGTATGTTGTATAAATGTAAAAATCACCCATTAGAGGGCTTATATTGAGTTTGGTATCTGTTTGCCCAAAAGTATGGCTGGAAAAAAAGGATAGTAGTACTATTATTGATAAGATGGTTCTCATTATTTTTTAATTTTTAACTCAGCAGGAAGGTTTTTATGCTATACCAATAAAATCTTTAACAAGTTTTTCGGCTTTTTGGAGCGTTTCTTCCAAATTTTCATTGAGTAAAACTACATCAAAACGATTTTCAAAAGATATTTCGTATTCGGCTTTGGCTAAACGTGTTTCCAAAGTAGCGTCCGTTTCAGTTTGCCTTTTCAGTAGCCTTTTTCGGAGTTCCTCTACAGAACTTACCTTTACAAACACAGCCAAAGCATTTTCTCCATAAAACTCTTTAATACGCAACCCCCCAACGACGTCAACATCAAAAATAACGTGTTTTCCCAAGCTCCAAATACGCTGAATTTCAGATTTGAGTGTTCCATAATAAGCTCCCGAATAAACTTGCTCCCATTCTACAAATTCTTCGTTTCTAATTTTTTGCTCAAAATCCTCTTTGCTCAAAAAATAATAATCTTTACCGTGTTCTTCGGTTCTGCCTCTGCGAGGGCGTGTACAAGCCGAAATAGAATATCCCAACAAGGAAATATTTTCAATAAGATGCTTTACAATAGTTGTTTTGCCAGAGCCCGAAGGAGCAGAAAAAATGATAAGTTTGCCTTGAATTTGCATAGAATAAAAATCAAAAAGCAAAAGTAATTTTATTTTGATAAAAATAAAATGGATTTTCTCGGTTTTTGTAGATATTTTAGGATATTTGCGAAAAAAATATAATTTTGAAAATTCTACACATTCTTTTAGCCGAAGCAAAGGGAGGCTTAGAGTTATATGCTTCTAATCTGATGTTGCAACAGCAAATAGCTGGCTATGAGGTATTTGCCTATGTTTTGGAAGGTAGCGAAGTAGATAAAATGCTAGCTCAAAATCCTGCTATTACTCGTTTGTACGGGGCTAAGCCCAAAAGATTCTCTCTCACAAATATATGGCGTGTGAGAAAAATCCTCAAACAAAATAAAATTTCTCTGTTACATTCTCATAATCGCTTGGATATTTGGACGGCTTCAATGGCTAATTTCGACCGATTCGTGAAGCATATCCATAGTATTTATATGAT
>JANRLU010000032.1:0-1750 GCA_033762275.1 Thermonemataceae bacterium
GGTTTGGTTTTGAAGGCAACGCCTGCCAACCAAAAAGATAAAATTATGGAGGCTTTGGATAATTTGCAGGCGGGTGGCTCTACGGCAGGCGGAGCAGGTATAGAACTTGCCTATAAAGTAGCTGAAGAAAATTTGATAAAAGGGGGAAATAATCGGATTGTCCTCTGCTCTGATGGCGATTTTAATGTAGGCATTAGCTCTACTGTCGACCTTGTACGTATGGTAGAGCAAAAAAGACAAAAAGATATTTACCTTACTATTTGTGGTTTTGGTATGGGAAACTACAAAGATGGAAGAATGGAAGATATAGCTAAAAATGCTAACGGAAACTATTTCTACATAGATAATCTTAGCGAAGCTCGTAAAGTTTTTGTTACAGAAATGCGGGCTAATATGTTTACAATAGCCAAAGACGTGAAAATACAAGTTGAGTTTAATCCTAAGTGGGTACAAGCCTATCGCCTTATTGGTTATGAAAATAGAGTGATGCAAAACCAAGATTTTAATGATGATAAAAAAGACGCAGGCGAATTGGGAGCAGGGCATACTGTAACAGCCATTTATGAGGTTATTCCTGTAGGGGTAAAAAATACTTTTGCTGCAAGCACAGATAAGCTAAAGTATCAGGATAAACAAATCCAGCTCAGTAATACAAAAGAACTTGCTACTGTAAAACTTCGCTACAAGCCCTTAAGGCAAGAAAACAGCCTATTACTTACAGAAGTTGTAGAAAACAATCAACGAAAATGGCAAGCCAGCAGCGACAATTTCAGATTTTCGGCAGCTGTTGCCAGTTTCGGAATGTTGCTAAGAAACTCCCCTTTCAAATCGGATAGCAATTACGAACAAGTAATAGCATTAGCCAAAGAAGCCAAAGGCGAAGATGAAAATGCCTACAGAGCCAATTTTATAGAACTTGTGAAAACTGCCAAAGGTATGCAGCTCCACAAATAAAATTTGTAAGTTTGATAGGTGTGTATACACCTATCAAACTTATTTTTGCTCCATCATTTGATTAATTAAATTCTTCAAATATAAATTTTCCTCTTTGAGTTGCTTTATTAGCTCTTCGTATAATAATTTTATTGTATTTACAAATGATTGATTATCTGCGTAATTGATATTAGAAGAGCCATCAGCAAAAGAAAAAGTGTTATTTTGGAATACGAGCTTATCATCAATTTTTTCTAAATCTTCCAGACGAATATCCAAAATTTTACAAACTTCTTCAAGCCTTTCAATAGAAAGACTGATTTCTCCTTTTTCCAATTTGCTGTAATTTTGTTGTGTCATTCCTAATTGCTGAGCCATATACTCTTGCGTATAATTTCTCAGTTCCCTTGCTTTTTTGATTTTGATAGTATCCATAATAATGCAAAATTGTAAATAACAAGTATTAGTTGTTAGGTTTGTATGATATTATTCTTAAATTTGCTTCTGTATAAGTCCACCATAAATTATGGCTGAAACAGTAAATTGCAACTCCAAAGATAAGCATTTATTAACAAAAGAGTGTCTTATTGATAAATTAGAAGTGTATGAACAGGCTTTTTTAATGATAGCCCACAATTTAAGGGGAAATTTGGCAAATATACAAGGTTTGTTAGAAATTTATCCACAAGAGTTTAAAAATGAGCAACAAAAGCAGTTGTTTTCCTATATGAAAGAGCAGGTAGATAATATGAGTATGGCAATGAACGAGATAGAAAATTTTATTAAGATAAATACGGAACAAGATTCCAGCAGCCAG
>JANRLU010000033.1:0-23166 GCA_033762275.1 Thermonemataceae bacterium
AATTTAGGATAGTATAAGTAATATAGAGTAGATAAAATAAGCACTATTGATACTCCTTGTAGGATTAAAGGTATCCAACCTAAATGAAAAACACTGACTATTATATTAGTTTCAAGAGCCAAATCAGGAGATACTAAATATGTCGTAAGTGTATCGAACAAATCAGAAAGTATTAGTAATACTGTTGCGTAGAGTGGTTTATAAACTTTATTCATTAGAAAAATTTAATTGCTTTATATTTTATTCTTGCAAAAACTATGATAGGCTTAGGGGGCGGCATTTTCTCAATAATAATGAAATTATTATTGAGCCCCCCTAAGTTATATCATAGTTTCATTAACTAATTACTAACAGCAGCATTCACAGCCATACCTACCTGCCAACCTAGCACTCCTGGTGTATGCATAGGATAAAGGCTTTTAGCACAGCCTCCTAATGCAATCGCACCACCCACCAAAATAGGAAGTATAGGAAGAAGCCCCCCCTCATTTTCAATGGTTTCTGTGTGACTTAGTTCTTCTACGCCGTAGGCGTTTAAATTCATTGTGTTTTTCATTACGTTTTAAAGTTTAATATATCGCCTACTCTAAGCTAGGTTTTTCGGCTTCCCCCTCTATTTGCAAATAGTGGCACAAAGGTAAAGAGGTTAAAATATTTTTTCATAAATTTTTAGTTAAATTTATTGCTTTAAAGTTTAAAAACATTAAACTTTTAGTTTAATATTAAATTTTATGAAAAATTTTTATGCAAAAATAAGAGAAATTAGAGAGAGCAAAAAACTTTCTCAAGAATATATGGCTCACCAACTTGGCATCTCTACCATTTCATATCATAAATTAGAAACAGGAAAAACTCAACTTACCTTAGAACGTCTTCAAAGTATTGCTCAGATTCTTGATACAAACCTTACTGAAATACTTGGAGCCACACCAAAAACAGAAATAAAAGAATATCATAGTAATTACCATTGCAGCATAAATGGGGATATTGTTTCTGCAAATGATTTTTTAAAAATTATTCAAGATATTTTAGCTCAAAATCAAGCTCTCTTAGAGCAAAATAAACAACTAATCGAAATTTGGAGAACCAAATGAAGCCTTTATACAAAAAGCAAATCTACTTCAGAAATTAACCTACAACCTGTAAGCAAACTTAAAATAACCTAGCATCCATAAAAGAAAATCCCTCTATACTTGGTGTATAAAGGGATTTTTGAGTAGCGGAGGCTGGACTCGAACCAGCGACCCTCGGGTTATGAGCCCGATGAGCTACCAACTGCTCTACCCCGCGATGTAAATTGGTTTGCAAAGGTAAATACTTTTTTCTAAAAACCAAAATATTTTTTACTTTTTTTAAATAATATTTCCTAAATGCACTGATTTTAATATTTTTCTTTATTTTTGTGTAACAAAATTGTATTCCCGTGAAATTATTTGGTTTATTCTCAAAAGAAAAAAAAGAGTCTTTAGATAAAGGACTTGAAAAAACAAAAACAAGTTTCTTTAACAAATTAGGAAAAGCGATTGCTGGAAAATCAAAAGTAGATGATGAGGTATTAGATGAGTTAGAAAATATATTAGTTTCTTCTGATGTAGGCGTAGATACCACCCTTAAAATCATCAAAAGAGTGGAAGAAAGAGTAAAAAAAGATAAATACTTAAACACCAGTGAGTTAGACAATATTCTAAGAGAAGAAATTATGGTTCTCCTTGCCGAAAATCACTCTTCTGATTTGCAAGATTTTGAAATTCCAGCCCTGAGTACTCCTTATGTAATAATGGTGGTAGGCGTAAATGGGGTAGGAAAAACCACCACCATTGGCAAAATAGCTGCTCAATATCACCAAAAAGGCAAAAAAGTAGTACTCGGGGCAGCCGATACTTTCAGAGCCGCTGCCGTAGAGCAACTCAAAATTTGGGGCACACGCGTAGGCGTACCTGTAATAGAACTCGGAATGAATAAAGAACCTTCTTCGGTAGTCTATGAAGCCGCTAAACAAGCCTCCGAACTCAAAGCCGATATCCTTATTATTGATACAGCAGGACGTTTACATAATAAACTTTACCTAATGAACGAACTCGCCAAGATGAAAAAAACCGTACAAAAGTTTATTCCTGATGCCCCTCATGAAGTTTTATTGGTGCTTGATGGAAGTACTGGGCAAAATGCCGTTGTACAAGCAAGAGAATTTACCAAAACCACTGACGTAACTGCGCTGGCTATCACCAAACTTGATGGTACAGCCAAAGGAGGAGTAGTTATCGGCATTTCTGACGAGTTTAAGATTCCTGTCAAATATATTGGGGTTGGGGAGAAAATAGAAGACCTCCAAATATTTAACAGAGCAGAATTTGTAGATTCTTTATTCAAAAAAAGTTAATAGCACTTTGTTTTATGAAAAAAACATTCATTTTATTTCTTATTTTATCCTTTTGGAGTTCTTTGAATCACCTGAAAGCACAAGATTTCGTGGAACTCTACCAAAAAATGGCACAAGAAGCTAAGGCTAAAAATTACGCACAAGCTGCCACCTATGGAGAGCAAGCCGAACCACTTGCCCAAAAAGCTATTGGAAAAGATTCCGCCAAATATGCCTCTTTTTATTACAATTTGGCAGGTTTCCAAGTGGCTGCCAACCAAGCCGAAAAAGCAGAAATTTCCTATAAAAAGTGCTTGGATATTCGTAGAAAACATTTAGGCGTACAACATCCCGACTACATCAAGACTATTGATAAATTAGCTCAACTCTACACAGCTACAGGCAAACAAAACGAAGCCAATAAACTTTTAGCCCAACTTAAAAAAGACCAAAATAAGCCTGATGCTACTACTGAAAACAACACAGCAGCCGGCAAAGACAGCCCAGAATACGCCAAAACACTTACCAATCAGGCAGTTAGTCAGATGCAAACAAAAAAATGGAAAGAAGCGGAAAAAAATCTTTTAGAGGCTTTAGCTATTTACCAAAAAAATAAAATTGAGAGCCCCGATTTCGCTACTACTGCCAATTTGTACGCTTTGCTTATCTCACAAAAAGGCAAATACAAAGAAGCCCTCCCCCTCTTTGAAAAATCTTATGAAATCAGAAAGAAAAGTTTTACAGAAAATAACCCACTTAGCCAAGAAGTAATGCTCAACTTGGCAGTTTGTTATGAAGAAACCAAACAAAGCAAAAAAGCAAAAGATATATTGGAAGCCCTAAAAGTTAGCTTTGAAAAAACTAACAAAACCGAAGATAAAAAGTATATTGAAGTTTTAGCAGTTTTGGGTAGATTTTATCTCAATGAAAAAGAACTTACAAAAGCTGAACAAGTATTGCAAATCGCTTTAGAAAAGGAAAAAAAGCAAGCTGATAATACTGTTTTGTATCCCCAACTTCTCAATGACTTAGCTCGTTTGGCTTTTATGAAACAAGATTACACAGCCGCAGAAAATTACGCTCGCTTAGCCAATGAGTTTGCCCAAGAAAAATTTGGTAAAAACACCCCCGAATACGCCAATAGCTTGTTCAATTTGGGAGGAATTTTGCAAAAAGAACAAAAAAATGCCCAAGCCGAGAAAATATACCAACAGAGCTTGCAGTTATTAAAACAAATCAAACAAGAAAAATCTGATTTGTTTCTGCAAGTACAAAGCAATTTGGCAAATCTCTATGCCTCCGAAAAACGCTACGACCAAGCCATCAAAATCTATACGCAAGTATTGCCCCAACAAAAGTTAGCGGAAGAAAACCAACAAGTATATTGGCAAAATTTAGCAAATTTGGCAGATTGCTACGTTGCTCTACAAAAATACAAGGAGGCTAAACCTATTTATGAAGAACTCATCAATATAGAAGCTGCTACACAATCCGAAGATTATCCGCAATGGCTGATGAATTTGGGGGCTTTCTACCACGAAACTGGAAAATATCAGGAAGCAGAAGCATTTTTTGAGCAATCTCTGCAAATTTATCAGAATAACCTTAGTAACCAAAACGACGAATACATAGAAGCCTTAGAAAATTTAGCTAATTTATATAAAAATCAGGGGCGTTATACAGATTCTGAACGCTTATATCAGCAGGCTTTGGCAACTTGTAAAACAAACTTTGGTGAAAATCACCCCGTCTACATCAATTTAGAAAATGATTTGGCTAATTTATACAAATCTTTGGGACGCTTTGAAGATGCCGAGAAAATATATCAAAAAAATCTACAAAATGCCAGCAAACAGGGAGAAAACACAGCTGCTTATGCAAAATTATTAAATGATTTGGCAGTACTCTACAAAGAGTCTGGCAAATTTGCCGAAACAGAGCCCTTGCTTAGTAAGTCGTTGGAAATCAGAAAAAAAATATTCACAGAGCAATCTGCAGAATATGCCGAAACCTTGCAAAACTTAGCCTCTTTATATAAGTTAATGGGGCGTTATCAAGAAGCAGCCACAAGCTATCAGAAAACTTTACAAATCAGAAAAGAAGTACTTGGCTCTTTGCACCCTGATTATGCTACTACGCTGAATACTTTAGCTACACTATACAAAAAAACAAACAATTTGGACAAAGCTGAACCGCTATATTTGGAAGCCTTGGAAATAAGAAAGGCTTTTGTAGGAGAAGAAAACCCAGAGTATGCATTCTCTCTGGATAATTTAGCCAATTTTTATCAAGCAACTAAGCAAACAGCCAAAGCAGAGCAATTTTACAAGCAAGCTATTGATATTCGTAAAAAAATATACGGAACGAAACACCCTATTTACGCAGGCAGTCTGAACAACTTAGCAGTTCTATATGAAAGCAATAAAAAATACACACAAGCCGAGCCCCTATACAAAGAGGCTTTTACTATTTTGAGAAATAATTTAGGAGAAACACACCCCAAATTTATCGCTACGCTGAATAATATGGCTATGTTTTATGAAAGTCAGCAGAAATTTAAGGAAGCAACTCCTTTGTTCCGATTATTAGCTCAAAATACCCTTGCCCAAATCCAAAGAAATTTTAGCACACTGAGCGAAAATGAAAAAAGGGATTTTTTTGCTACCAACAAACCCTATTTAGATAACTTTATCCTTTTTGCTGCCAACTCTGTAATGAGAAAATCACCTGATAATGAAATACTTAGCAGAGAGGCATTCCAACTTCTGGTCGCTACCAAAGGTATTGTATTAAACTCTACAGGCAAAGCCCGAAAAGAAATATTACAAAGCAATGATAAAAATTTGATTACTCAATACGAGGAATGGGTAAAAATAAGAGAAATGATAGCCAAACTCTACAATATGGGAGGAGCAGAACTCAAAAACAGGCAAATCAACATAGATAGCTTAGAGAATAGAGCCAAAAACTTAGAAAAACAGCTCTCTACAAAGTCCAAAGCCTTTAGTGAAGCCTTCAACACACAGTTATATACTTGGGAAGATTTCAAAAAACAACTTAAAACACAAGAAGCCTTAGTAGAAATTTTGAGAGTTCAAGGCGAACAAGATAAAGTGTATTATATCGCTTTCATCATCAAGGAGAGCAGCCAAAATGCCCCAGAAGTTTTAATTTTCAATAATGGTGCTGATTTAGAACTTACTTTGGCATATTACAAAAACTCTGTAAAATTCCGTAAAGAAGATAAGAAAAGTTATGAAATGTACTGGAAGCCCTTTGAAGAAAAGTTACAGAATCTCAAAAAAGTGTATTTTTCGGCTGATGGTGTATTCACACAAATAAACCCTTCTACATTATTTGATATAGAAAGCAAGCAATACCTTTTAGAAAAATTAGATGTGGCTATTCTTACCAATGCGAAAGACTTATTGGAGCAAAATAAAAACACTGAACTCAAAGGTAAAGCCTTGTTATTGGGAAACCCTACCTATGAAATTACTACAACTGCTAATAATGAAAAACCGCTTGATTTAGAAAATCAAGATAGTTTTTGGCTTAGAAATAGTACTTTTATCACCTTACCTGCTACCGAAGATGAAGTAAAGAGTATCCAACGAAGTTTAGATAAAAATAAAAAGGTGCAAGTAAAACTTTTACTCCAACAAGATGCCAGCGAAACCAAACTCAAGGAGGAAATCGCACAAAGTAACATCATACATTTGGCTACACACGGCTTTTTTATCCCTTCTAAAGCTGAGGAAGAAGGGAATAAACTTATTTCTTTTGAAGAAAATACAGAAAAAGAGCAAGACGACCCGATGCTTCGTTCTGGGCTTATTTTGGCAGGCGTAAGCGATTATTTCCGAAATAATCAAAAAACTAAAAGTTTGGAAGATGGCATCCTAACTGCCTACGAAGTAATGAATTTGAAATTAGAAAATGTAGGCTTGGTTGTGCTTTCAGCTTGCGAAACAGGCTTGGGCAAAGTGCAGGCGGGTGAGGGCGTATATGGCTTACAAAGAGCTTTCAAAATAGCAGGTACAGAGTGTTTGATGATGAGTTTGTGGAAAGTAGATGATGCTGCCACCAAAGAGCTAATGGAGCTTTTTTATGAAGAACTTGCCAAAAATAACAATAAAAACTTAGCTCTGAAAAATGCACAAACTAAACTTCGCCAAAAATATGCACACCCTTATTATTGGGGAGCATTCATAATGATTGGTGAATAGATTAGGGATTTTTTTTAGGGATTTTATTCTTTCATTATTTTTTTTAGTATTATTGCAAAAATGATTTTCATAAGCAATGGAGGATATTAGTAAGAAAATAAGAAATACGCACCGCATCAGTGATGCTTCTTTTGATATAAATCAGTTGGCTACCTATAGCCTTGTGTTGTCTTTAGAAGACAAAAATATTCGTGTTTGTGTGGTGGATGGTGCCTCTAAGAAATGTTTAATTTTGGAAGACTATCGGCTATCTGGTATCAGTGATAAATCTCAAAGCGTAGCTTGTCTCAATCATATTTATGATAATCATTGGGCTTTGAAAGCAGGTTATTGGAAAGAAGTTCTGCTTTTAGCTCGTAACGGAGCCTACACTTTAGTTCCCGATGTATATTTTGATGAAAAAGCTTTAGAAACCTATATGCTTTTCCATTACCATAAAGGCGACTACAATAACATAGAAAATTTTTTATGTACCCACACCCAAACCAGAAGTATATTTCAGATAGAAACAGATTTTTTGGCTTGGCTCCAGCAGACTTATCCCAACAAACCTGTAAAAATAGCCCATCAAGCCAATGCTTTCCTTAGAGGAGTATTGCAACAACACCAACAAAAAGAAGAAATTGCCATTTCCATAGAAAATAAATATATGGATTTAGTAGCTCTCAAAGAAGGAAAGGTAATGCTGGCAAATCGCTACTACTATCAAAGCCCCCAAGATTTTACTTATTTTGTATTATTTGCCATTGATGAGCTAAAGTTCAGTTTAGGCGACTGTTTAGTAACACTCTATGGCGAAATAAGTAAAGACTCCGGTATCTATAATTTGCTTTACAAGTATGTACAAAATGTAGATTTTGGCAAGAAACCTTCCGAAATGACTTTCAGCTATGTTTTTGATGAAATATTAGAGCATCGCTACTTTGATTTGTATAATGCCTATTTACTACTCAACTGATTGAAAATCTGTATGACGTATTTGATAGAGGTAAAGCTGTCGTCAAGAGCTTGAACCACTTCTTCGGCTGTTTTCCAAGCTATTATCTCTATATCTTCTTCTATTTGTGGTAATATAGCCTCTGGCTGCTGGGTACTCATCAAAAACCACTCTGTTCGCTTCAGAACTATTTTTCCATTATTCCAATAATGATGCCAAGTGGTAGCAATTTTTTGTTTTATTTCTGCCACAATATTACATTCTTCCTTTACCTCCCTCAAAGATGCCGTCTCTTCATCTTCTCCTTCATCTATTTTTCCTTTAGGCAAATCCCATTTACCCCTTCTAAAAATCATCAAAATTTTATCCTGAAAAATGACTAATCCCCCTGCCGCAGGAACTATCTCAAAGATAGTTGCCAAATTTTTACTGAACTCCTCTTCCTTATCTACCCAGATAAGCAACTTACTGATAGCCAAATTTTCTTCTTTATCCAAATAAAATACGAGTTTTTGAAAATCAGTGATACTAATATTATGGATAAGCACAGTACCTATGAAGCCCTTGAAAAGATTAGAACTAAATTTAAAATTCTGAAAATCAAGAATATGCTGATACTTTACAAAATCTTGAGAATGTTCGCTGATATGTAGGTGGTATTGATGTATAAAAATATGCATACGATAAAGATAAGATTTACTCTACAAATATTTGTTTATTTTTTGCAAAAGCCAAATAAAATAAGCAACTAAATAATAAAAAATTACAAAAATTTGCTATTTTAATCTATATTTCTGATATTTGTATAATTTAATATTCGCTTAATATAAAAAATTATGAAGAAAATCTTAACCCTACTATTTGTCACCTTGCTGAGTAATTGGGCTTGGGGGCAAGAGAAGTGCTTATCGCACGTCTATGAGCAAGAGCTTAGAGCCAAGTACCCGCAATATATGGGAACGCAAGAAGATTTTGAAAGAATCCTCGCCCAAAAAATTGAAGAAAGAAAGAGATTGGGCTCTGCGGCAAGAACAGGACCTTATACTATTCCTGTAATCATTCACGTTATCTACAACAACTCTTCTACTACTATTGCTAATAATAGCGTGAATATTCCTTATGGGCAAGCAGCTTCACAGATTAGAGTACTCAATGAAGATTTTCAAAAAACAAATCCTGACTTCAGTGCTAACGTAAGAGCTGTTTTCCAACCCTATGCAGGTGATATGGATGTAACTTTTGTGGCTGCTACTAAAGATCCTAACGGTAATTATCTCACCGAACCTGGCGTAGAAAGAATCAATGGAGAAGAAAGATTTGGGGTAGCCGCTTGGAGTACAGACCAGTGTAATAGCACGCTAAAACCAGGCACTTATTGGGATCCCAGCAAATATTTTAACTTTTGGGTAGTAAAATTCAGTGGAAGTAATGATACAGGTTTATTTGGTTATGCTCAATTTCCAAGTATGACACCTGGTTGGGGAACCTCTGGTGGTGCTGATAATACTGACGGTGTGGTTATCAATTGGAGGGCAACAGGCTCTAATTACGATGCTGCTGGTAATGCTTTATCTACTCCTTATGTTTCATCTGCAAACCTAATTTGTAGCAACTGCGATAAAGGTCGTACTGCTACCCACGAAATTGGGCATTGGCTTGGGCTTCGCCACACTTGGGGCGACCAAAGTGGCTGTTCTGGACCCAATTTTGATGACTATTGTGATGATACTCCTGAACTTTCAGGAGCCTCTCCTGTAGAAACCAACTGTGTTACGGCAAGAACTAAGAACTCTTGTACCGGAGTAGATGCCTTCTACGGTAGTGATGTTTTAGACCAAATAGAAAATTATATGGACTACTCCGCTGATGGCTGTATGGGAATGTTCTCTGCTGACCAAGTAGCCCGTATGGAGGCTGTAATGGATGTTGCTCCTAATAGAGCTTCCCTTACAACGCCTGCAAATATTTCTGCTGTTGCCCCTACCCGTCCTAATGATTTATATGTTACTATCTATGCTATTGGCACTACTTCAGGAAAAGAGGGAGATAATTTTTCATTCCAACAAGCCTCACAATCAGAAGGACTTGCTGCCATCAATAGTTATACTTGGAATTTTGATGTAGATGGTATCGGTGGTGTAAGCCCTGCTACTTTCTCGGGTGCTACGCCTCCAGCCGTTACTTTTGGTAGTGTAGGTACTTATAAAGTGCAACTTACCGTATCCAATGGTACACAAAGTAAAAGCTCTAATATTATTACGGTTACTACCACCCTTAAAGGTCCAAGCAGTTTACAATTTACCAACAAAGTGGGCACAGGTGCTGCTGCAAAAGTAGTAGGACAAGCAGATTTACAATGGGTTGATAACTCTACAAGCGAAGACAATTATATAGTAGAAAGAAAGAAAAATAGCGAGCCTACTTCGGCTTATGTAACTTTAGCTACCTTAGCCGCTAATACTACTACCTACTCAGATGTGTATTCATCTACTAACTCAGTAGAAAACGGTCAGAGCTACAATTATAGAGTAACTGCTAAAAAAGGAAGTTCAACCGCCTCTGTAACTGCTACCATCAAAGTAGAATTTAACCAAGAAGTTACTGCGATTGAAGATGCTTTCTCTAAGGAAGTAAGCCTATATCCTAATCCTGCTCAAACAAGTTTCCAAGTGGACCTTAGCAAATTGCAGGTAAATGAGGCTTCTATGGTGCTTTTCAATACTTTAGGGCAGAAAATAATGGATAAGACACTTAGCAATGGTGTTTCTGAAATTAACGTGAGCAAAATGCCTAAAGGAATGTATTTACTAAAAATCAATACCAACAAAGGTGTTGCTCTGAAAAGAGTGATTGTAGACTAAATAATTTCTGCATTTTTATATTGAGAATGGCAATGTAATGTAAATTATATTGCCATTTTTTAACTATTTGCCCTTTATGCCAAGATTACTTGCCATTGATTATGGCACCAAAAGAACAGGCTTAGCGGTTACAGACTCCTTGCAAATCATTGCAACAGCCTTAGATACAGTACCCACGCACCTTCTTCTAAATTTTCTGGAAAACTATACCCAGAAAGAGGAAGTAGAAGCCTTTGTACTTGGGGTGCCCAAAAATCTGAATGGTGAGCAAGCAAGTAATAGCCCTTTTGTAGAGCAGTTTTTGAAAAAGTTGAAAACACAATTTCCTATGAAACCCGTTTATTTAGTAGATGAGCGTTTTACCTCATCACTTGCCTTAGATACAATGCTTCGCAACGGTAGCAAAAAAAAAGATAGACATAACAAATCTGGTAATTTAGATAAAATAAGTGCGGTGATTATCTTACAAGATTTTCTTTCACAGAGAAAATAAAGCTAAATGGTACAAAAATTGTAGGTATTTAAGTAAACACTAAAATTGATGAAACACTACTACTTTCTAATTTTCATATTCTTATTCTCCACTTGTACCCAAAAAGAAGAAGTGGAAGGCTTGTTCGTTACGGGAGATTTTTCTGCAAACCTTAGTCATTGGCAGGGTAACAAAAACAATACGAATCAAATTGCAAGTTTCCCAGATTCTACTAAAATTAGCTATCCTTCTTATTTTTTGGAAATAAATCAGCAGGTTGCTATCTTACAAATAAAAAATTCTGAAGCTGAGCAAAGTGTTTTTTACTATGCCACGATGCCCAACTATACCATCACAGAAAAGAATATTTTAAATGTATCTTCTCTTAAAATGTTCTACGGTGAGGGCGTGATCATCAGCAGCAATCAGATTGTTAATCAAGATGACACCAAAACCGTCATCATAGAGGGAAAAGTTCATATCAATTAAAGTAGATTCTATGTCATTTTTTTTAATTTTATCCTTATTATTCTCCTTTCATACGGCAGGTACTGGAAAAATACGCTTGGAGGTAAAAGGCATCAAAAATCAGAAGGGTAAGGTACTCGTGAATTTATTTAAAGAAGCGAAAGGCTTCCCCACCAATAATAAATATGCTTACCGCAGCACCGAGATAGAAATTTCTGCTGACGGAAAAGCCATCACAGAATTCTTGGAACTACCCTATGGCGACTATGCTATTGCGGTGCTTCACGATGAGAATAATAATAAAAAAATGGATTACAATTTGTTGGGTATGCCCAAGGAGGGGTATTGTTTTTCTAATAACTATCGCCCTACTTTTAAAAATCCAAGTTTTCGACAAGCTGGCTTTTTTTTAGAAAGAAGTAGCAAAACACTCGCTTTAGAAATGATTTATTGAGTTGTAGCCAATAACTATATCTTTACTAGTTTCTAAATGTTGTTTAATAATTTTTTGAATATCTCTACCATCAGCCCTTCTTTCTATAAAATCTTTGTATTGAAAGGGTTGGTAATCTGCCAAAATGCTTTTATCAACTAAAGCAAACCCTAAATATTGCCCATTTTCTACACAAACAATACTTCTTTCTTCCGTATTTCTTCCTTGCCCTACTATCACAAAATTGGGTTTTTTGTACTGGCTAAGCAGCCCTATCACTTGCTCAACCCTCTGGTTATAGCTATCGGGAGGTTCTTCCTGCAAACAAGCCCCTTTGCAAATACCCAATTTATGCTCAAAGCAAGCTCCTGCGTGCCTATACATATCACAGAATTTCTGACAAAGTTCATATTTTTGTTGGTATTTTTCTATGATAAATTTAGCCACCGCTACTGATTCTGTGAAATAAATGGGCATTCTTGCCTGATTTTTTACTTTTTCGGCAAACAAATGAAGATAAGCATTTTTATCCTCTCTCACAAAAATACCATAATTGTAACTACTACGCCTCAAAGCCTTATTAAAGCGAGGTTTATAGTTTTTAATTTCTTCTGACTCTAAAAGTAAAGCGATTAATTCATTACCAGTAAGTACATAACTAATATCAGCAATAGTATCTTTAAGTTGTGCCGATTTCCTGTTTTTATCAAATAACTGAAAATGTGTTGCTATTCTTTTTTTTATGTTGATACTTTTTCCCACATAAATAACACTTCCCTGTTCATCGTGGAAATAGTAAACACCCACTTCTTCAGGAAGAGCACTCACTTGTTCTCTTTTAATTTTTGGGGGTAAGGTAGGAAATTTAACCTCCTCTTCTATTACATCATTTTCTATTTGTTCTTTATTGATTTGTACTAATTTGGTAAAGAGCTTGGCTGTCGCTTCTGCATCTCCATTGGCTCTGTGACGATCTTTCAGGTCAATTCCTATACTTTCACATAGCCTACCTAAAGAGTATGAAGGCAAATGAGGTATCAATTTTCTACTAAGTCGTAAAGTGCATAAGGTTTTTCTTTGGAAATTGAATCCTAAGTTTTTAAATTCTGCCTTTACAAAAGAATAATCAAAATGAACATTATGAGCCACAAAAATATGCCCTTCTGTAAATTCTACAATTTTTTTGGCAATTTCATAAAACTTTGGAGCGTTTTCTACCATTTCGTTACTGATGCCTGTCAGCCTTGTAATGAACTCAGGTATATAACGTTCGGGGTTCACTAAGGAAGAAAATGTATCTACAATCTCTTTTCCGTTATGTAAATAGATAGCTATATCAATGATTTTATCATAGTCAGGCTTACTGCCTGTAGTTTCTATATCAATAATGGTATACACAAAATGTTAGTTTTTAATCATTTTCTCTACAAAAGTTCTTTCAGGGCTTATAATCACTAAATAATAAACCGAAGAGCTAAGAAAAGGAACAATAATCTCTTTTGTTGTATAGAGATTATTTTTATCAATACTCATACGTTTTATTTGCCTACCCAAGTTATCATACATATTGATATACAACTCCCCCAAATAAGCCCCCTGCAAATCTATCTTTATTCTATCTTGAAATGGATTAGGGCTTAGTTGCACTTCTAATTGTTCTGGAGCCACAAAAAATCTCTTTTCAATCGGTTCAGCAGAGTTATAAATATAATTGCCTTCTTGTGTAGCTCTTACCGTTATGAAGCCTTTTTCACTAAAAAATAAAGTTTTATCAGTTAAAGTCGCTTTCCCTTCTATTATTTCCAAACTAACAGGCAAAGCACTACTTGCTGATACAGTAAGATTAACACGCTTAGCCGTCAAGATTTGGTCTGCTATGGGTTCAAAAGTGATGACTTGTTCCCTTTTAATAACTTCAAAACTTTGTTCTACAGAATTTGCAGCCTCAAAATAATAATTGCCTTCTTGTGTGGCTCTGATAGTTATACGACCTGCCTGCTCAAAAAGAACTTTATCAGTTGATATGCTTGCCTCTCCCTCCACAAGTTCAAAATTAACTGCTAAACCTCTGTTGGAACTTGCTTGCAATTGAACAGGACTCTCATCTACGAATTTTGTTGTAATTGGCTCAAAAGTAATGACTTGTGTTCCTTTTTCTACCGTAATTACAAAAGTTAGGCTACTTATTCCCCCTCTATTATCATCAGCTTGCATAGTAACAGTAGTACTACCAATATCATTAGGGCTAAAGATATACTCATTGACATTTTGAGTAACAATTACCATATTGCTTGGAGAAGTATTTACGCTATAGGTAAGAGCATCACCATCAGGGTCTGTGAAATAATCGGCTACATTTGCAATAATGAAAGGACTATCAGCATAACGAATAGTTTGGTTTGAAATGCTTTGCGTGGGAGTAGGAGGTCTATTCACTATTACCTGAAAACTTTGGCTAATACTGCAATTTGCTGCATCTGTTGCTGTAACGATAACTGTAGTAGTACCTGCCCCCAAAATTTGAAGATTGAGGGTAGCTCCAAGCATATTGGGGCTTACCACTCCAGCAGGGCTTACCGAAGCTGTATAACTCATTACTTGATTCTCTGGATCGGAGAAGGCAGAAGACAAATCTATGGTGGGATTACTATCAGTAATTTGGTAAATCTGGTTGTTGAGAACATCAGCTACCAAGGGAATTTGGTTGATAGTAATATTTTTGCTCAAAGGTGTCATTGCTCTTGCCAGCCATCTACTATAAGGCGTACAAGTAATGCTGTGGGTAGGTGCCGCAGGATTCCAAGTAATGCTTATTGAAGATTGGTAGGCATAATTACTTGTATTGATAGTTCCCCCAGTTACTTGCCAATCGTAATAAAAGTTAGTGTTATTACTTAATGAGTAAGTTTCAGTAAGATTATCACTACAAAGCACTTCTCCTCCATCAAGTGTAGTCGTTGTTGGTTTAAGGCGAACATCATAGAAAAAATCACTGCCTCGTGGGGCTATGTCTGTATAAATATTAGTTCCATCAAAGTGAACATCATGCCCTCGGTTATTGTAGGGGTAAAAATTATGAGTAGCTGTTGTCGTATTGGCTCTGGTATTTAAAGCATTTCCACCATACACATCGGGTAAGTTGAAACCGGGTATCCAATTCAAATCAGAAAAAGGTTCTCCGCTTGTGTAAGGAATTACATTATCATCAGAGCTATGAAAGTACAGACCTGGAGCATCTGTTGCCCCCTCTATATAGGAAAGTTCGCCGAGAGCACCTGCAAAACCCATTGCAGCGTTAGCTTTCCCACTAATAGGATTTCCCTGAGTGTCTACTTTGTTATCTCCGATACCATCTAAATCGCCTAAATCTGCTCTACCCATATAATTACGTGTAGAAGTAGGTCTTTCGCTATCTTTATCCAAGTAAATATTATGCAAAGCGATGAAACCTCCTGCACTATGTCCTGCGATAAAAATTTGATTAGTATCTATTTTATAGTTTTGTGCATTATTTCTAAAAAATCGTACTGCCGAACGACCATCTTGCAAGCCTCTGTATACAGCTCTTTTTGATAATTCCTCATCTGTGATATTCATTCCTAAACGATAGTCTATAGTAGCTGTTACAAAGCCTCTTTTAGCAAAAGCCTGACAAAGTTGTAGCATACTCGCTTCAGTTTTTGAGCCTGTTACAAAGCCCCCTCCAAAACAAAAAATAAGGACAGGTCTTTCGGTAAGTGTATCTGTGCTGTTAGGTTGATAAATATTCATTCTAAGTGTTACTTGCTCATCACCGTAAGTATTTTCATTGGCAAATTGTATCCCAAAAAGATTGGTTGTGCTTACGTGTGGGATATTTGTACTAAATGCAACATTATTAGTAACTGCAATTTGAGCATTTGTAAAAATTTCTGTTTTGTAGCGATTGGGCAGAGGTTGGGCAAATATTTTACTAAATACAGCGACCAATAAAATCAAGCCAATAAAGAAGTTTAGATATAGTTTTTTCATAAGCATAAGGTTTATTTATTTTTATGTTTTTTGTATAAATTATACACTTCTTTTTGAAAAGTGATATCTTTTGCGAAACGAATTTTAATAGCCTTGTATGTAGCAGGTAAAAGTTGATGAGTTTCCAGCTTTGTATCAAATTGTTCTTTGTACTTTTTTTCTTCTATAGCCAATAGCTCTTGTAGTTTGGTAAGTTCCACCTTTTCTTCCTCACTTATCTTAGCATTTTTTCCTGAGGCTTGAGCCCGCATAATCTCTTCCATTCTTTGAGGGCTTACCTTGGTTTGAGCGAGGCAGATAGGCATTATTTGTGGTAAATCAAAAGGGTGGTTTAGCTCAAACTCGTAAAGCTCATAGAAACTTATCATTTCTTTGGGAGTAAAAGCCGATTGGGCTTGTACCCAGACGAAGGGTTGCCAAAATAAAATAAGGATAAGAAGTTTTTTTTTCATAAAAACAGCTATTTTTCCAAGGTAATAAGCATTTGCTTTTGTATATGTTGGGCTTTCAATGCCGCTTGTTTTCCGAAATCTTTTCCTGAAGAAGCATACAAAATTTCGCGAGAAGAATTTACCAGAAGCCCTATTTTTTCGTTCATACCGAATTGGGCTACCTCCAATAAATCCCCTCCCTGAGCACCCACACCTGGCACCAAAATAAAATGCTTAGGAATAATTTTCCGTATATGTTCCAAATGTTGAGCTTGTGTAGCCCCTACCACATACATCATATTTTGCTCATCAGACCATTGTTGGGTGGTATGTAGCACTTCTTCATACAAATAACGTCCATTTTCTAACTTTTGCATTTCAAAATCTGCACTACTCGGATTTGAAGTCAGAGCCAAAACAATCGCCCATTTATTTTTGTAATGCAAAAAAGGCTTTATACTATCAGCCCCCATATACGGGGCAATCGTAACAGCATCAAAAGTCATTTCTTCAAAAAAAGCCTTTGCGTACATTTCAGAAGTATTGCCTATGTCGCCTCTTTTGGCATCAGCAATTTTAAATACATCTTTAGGCAAATAGGCTATTGTCTTTTGTAAACTTTCCCAGCCCTTTGTACCTTGTGCCTCGTAAAAAGCGATATTAGGTTTGTAGGCTATTGCAAAATCAAGCGTAGCATCTATAATTTGCTTGTTAAACTCAAAAATTGGGTCTTTTTCGGAAAGTAAATGCTTAGGAATTTTGCTTATGTCTGTATCCAAACCCACACACAGATACGATTTTTTTAGCAGAATAAGCTGATATATATCTTCGTAACTCATTGTATATCAAGGTAGTTTAGCGTGAGTATTGAGCCATCTATCAGGAATAATTCCCTCAGTAGCTAATAGATAATCTTGGTAAGAACAAGCAATAATAACAGGATTGGAACGAATTTGATTATAGGGCACCTCTACCCACCACTGATTGCTGGCTACTTGTTTATAAAAAATCATTTCTTGTGTTGTATGCTCGCTGAAAGGAATAATATATTTCGTAAAAGCTTTTGAGTTAAAATTCGTTTCTTTTCTTCTATGATAAAACCCTTCTATAAAGTACCACACCATTACTGATAACACCTGAGCAGTATGCCCTTCTTGCGTATCTAAGGTTGGGTTATACTCGTAAAAACCAATAGAACTTGACTTAGGACTGATTCCTGCATACCAAGCTAATTGAGCCGCCTCATCAGAGGTTAAACCAAAGGGTTGGGCATAAGCTGTAGCCCCTGCATCTGCCTTTCTTATTGCCATCATATCAAAAGCTACCATATCAGCATCTCTAATAATTGGCTCTATATTCAAAATATCTTCCCTTATTCTCCCCACACTGCATACGTCAAAATACATTTTCTCAAAAATATCTAAAAACCCTAAAGAACTTAAATATGCTTGATGTCCTATCTGACTAAAATTAAATAGATAATTGGGTTGATGAGTAAGTATTTGCAAGAGATGTTTTTTGTTTTCTTCCTCTTGACTTTCGTCTACATCTACAATTGCATCTATGTTAGCAATAGAAATTACTTGATCTAAGCCCTGATAAGCCCAAAATTGACCAACCATCAAATCTTGCGAACCTCCAATAAAAACAGGAATAATATGCTGCCTCATTAGTATTTCGGCAACCACTTTGATACGCTGATAGGTTTCTTGTAGACTTGGGGCATTCCGAAGATTACCCAAATCTACTACATTATACGGAACTCTACTTTTTTTGAGTTTATAGAAATGCTTTCTAAAAGCATCCGCAGCCCCTGCAACGCCTATATTTTGCTTTGTCCCTTGCTCCTCCATCAAACCCACTAAGGCAATATCAGCTTTCTCCCAATTCGGAAAATCTTTCTGATACCATTGTATCTGATGATAAAGAGAAGCAATATCTTTCTCCGCTTCTGCTAATAAAGCAGCCTCTATGTGATTAAAAAAAATTCTTAAATCTATCATTTATATCAGCCCAAAAAAATTTTACAGCAGCAAGCCACCTCAAAGTAGAGACTACTATTTATCTGTGTTCGTTTTACAAAAATAATATACTTTATTTTTATCCAAATTTTTCTAAAAATAAGCTAAAAAAATGTAAAATTAAAGTTTTTAAGAAAAATTTGTTTTATAGAATAATCTTTTTTAAATTTGCGTCCTAATTTTTGAAGCAAATAATTTCATCGTGTTATGAAAAAAGACATTCACCCTAATTATCGTCCTGTAGTGTTTTGGGATTTGAGTAGTGATTTTAAGTTTTTGACAGGCTCAACAATGAGTTCAAAAGAAACTATCAAATGGGAAGACGGCAACGAGTACCCTGTAATTAAGATAGAGATTAGTTCTCACTCTCACCCATTTTTCACTGGTAAGAAAATGTTTTTGGATACTGCTGGTCGCGTAGATAAATTCAACCAACGTTTAGCCAAAAAACAAGTAGTAAAAAAATAAAAGCCTCTCAAAAGGCTTTTATTTTCATTTAAGAAGCTTTGCTTTTTGCCGTTCAAAATCCTCAAAACTGATAAGTCCTTTATCCATCAAGTTAGCCAATTTCTCTAATTCTTGAGAGATACCTACTTTAGGCTGATTTTGAAAAAGTTGGTGAGAGTACTTTTTTACTATATTTTGCTCGTAAGTAGCTCTGTTGTACTTGTAGTCAAAATCTTCTTGGGGCATCTGTAAAAGTTTGATTGCATTAAGTATACCTACCCAAAAAGGAATAGTAGTAAAAGAAAAAACGACAGAAAGCACACCTTTACCAATATTTCCCAAATAGAAATGCTGCAAGCCCAAAAAGCCTCCCAAAAAAGATAATCCGATTGCTATAAATTTATTTTTCATATTTCTTTAAACGGTGTAACGCAAAATTAAGGTTGATTATTTTTCGTATAGCAAAAATCGTACAAATTTATGATAAAAATAGCTGTTTTAGGTGTTGAATCCACTGGCAAATCCACCCTCACACAAAATTTGGCTCAAAAATTTGATACTATCGCCATAGATGAATTTGCAAGAAGTTATTTGGAGCAAATCAATCGCCCTTATACTTTTGAAGATATAAATTTGATTGCCGAAGGACAGAAAAAAAGTATTGAACAAAACACTCAAAAATACACCCAAAAAAAGGTAATTTTTGCTGATACTGAACTTTTAGTCGTAAAAATTTGGTCGGAGTTTGTATTCGGCAAATGCCCTGCTTGGATAGAAAATGAAGTACCAAAGCAAGATTTTAAACATTACCTATTGACAGATATAGATTTACCTTGGCAAAAAGACCATTTAAGAGAATATCCAGACCTTCAGGTGAGAGAAAAACTGCACCGAATTTACTTAGAAAATCTGATAAAATACAATTTTTCTTTCAGCTTAATCAATAGTTTAGGCGAAAAAAGATTAGAAAAAGCCCTTGCAATAGTTGAGGAAATTTTGAAAAATACGCCTTAAATTAAAAAAATGCTTTTTGTATAAAATAATCAAAATTTGTGGTATTTTTGCGGAAATTTTTTAAAAATTATTTTACTTAATTCTTAATATATGGAAGAAATTGGAAAAAAATCTTCAACAAGTGGCTTGGAGGTATTGGGCATAAGCAAAGTGGCTAAAGCCTATTGGAATCTCAGCCCAGCCGAACTTACCGAGCACGCTTTATTCAATAAAGAAGGGTTTTTGAGCGAAACAGGAGCTTTGATGTGTGATACAGGGAAATTCACAGGTCGCTCGCCCAAAGATAAATTTACGGTGCTTGATGATAAAACCAAAGATTCCGTTTGGTGGGGCGATATTAACCAACCCTTTGATGCTGCAAAATTTGATGCTCTCCACGCCAAAATGGTCAAATTTTTAGAAGATAAAATCGTATATGTAAGAGATGCCTACGCTGGTGCCGACCCTGAATATCAACTCCAACTAAGAGTAGTAAATACACAGGCTTGGCACAATTTATTTTGTTACAATCTATTTTTACGCCCCCAACAAGAAGATTTAGAAAACTTTACGCCTACCTTTACTATTCTCAATATCCCCGAATTTCAAGCTGACCCTACCGCAGACGGTACCCGTCAAGCTAATTTTACCATTATCAATTTTACCAAAAAAGTTATTTTGATTGGTGGTTCAGGATATGCTGGTGAAATGAAAAAAGGCATTTTTACAGTACTCAATTACATTTTACCTCACGAAAGAAATACGCTATCTATGCACTGCTCTGCCAATGTAGGCAAAGAAGGTGATGTGGCGATTTTCTTTGGGCTTTCAGGAACAGGAAAAACTACACTCTCCGCTGACCCTCAACGTGGTTTGATAGGTGATGACGAACACGGTTGGACAAATAAAGGTGTATTTAATTTTGAAGGCGGTTGTTATGCGAAAGTAGTCAATATTACACGTGAGAACGAGCCTCAAATTTGGGACGCTATTCAGTTTGGAGCTGTTTTAGAAAATATACGCTTTTTTGAGGGCACTCGCAGCCCCAACTATACCAACACCAGCGTTACAGAAAATACACGCGTGGGTTATCCTATTCATTTCATAGAAAATGCCGTTGAGCCATCTATGGCAGGTACTCCCAAAAATATATTTTTCCTTACGGCTGATGCTTTTGGCGTACTTCCTCCCATATCCAAACTCAATGCAGGGCAAGCAATGTATCACTTTATTTCTGGCTATACTGCCAAAGTTGCAGGAACAGAAATGGGGATTACTGAACCACAGACGACTTTTTCAGCTTGTTTTGGGGCAGCTTTTTTACCTCTGCATCCCACCAAATACGCAGAACTTTTAGGTAAAAAAATGACGGAAAATAAAGTGAATGTTTGGCTTATAAATACAGGTTGGACTGGCGGAGCTTATGGTGTTGGTTCTCGCATGAAACTTAAATATACAAGAGCTATGCTCACGGCAGCAATGGAAGGAAAATTGGATAATGTGGTATTTGAGAATCATCCTATTTTTGGTGTGGCTGTTCCTCAATCTTGCCCAGATGTTCCTGCAGATATCCTGAACCCTCGTGATACTTGGGCTGATAAAAATCTTTATGATTTAAAAGCCAACGAATTAGCTAAAGCTTTTGTGAAAAACTTTGAAAAATATGCTGATTTTGCCAATGATGAGATTTTAGGGGGAGCTCCTAAAGTAGCTTCTTCAAGCAACTAAACACTAGAAGGGTATTTGTGTGATTACAAATACCCTTCTGTATAGAAATTAAAGACTTACTTCTGTAATTACCTTTACTTTTTCAAAAGACTTTTTAGCAGGATTGTAAAGTTCTGCCTCCTTGTAGCTTACGTTGAATTTTTTACCCTTTATTTCTTTTTCTTTGCCAAAAATGTACTCGGAGCCTGTAAATCTTTCCAAAATTACAAAATCCTCCAAAATACCATTTGCTTTAATGGTAAGCGTGTAAAAGTTTTTCATTTTCAACCCTTCGCCCAATCCAGAAATAGTTTTGCTTGTTGCTTCCTGTATGCCAGCTTTTTCTCCTCCCTGAGCTTGCATCGCTGCCTTAGTGAAACTTGGACAGTCTTTCATCAAACGAAGCCCTAATTCTGTACCTACCGCCTGCATTTTTTCCTGATTCTGCATATCATTGCCATACTTTGCCATAAATTCTTGCATATTATCGCTAATGGCTTCCATTACACAAGCTTGCATCATCGCATCCAAGGTCATCTTTTCATTTTGAGCATTTTTCTTTTCTATGCAATTACAAGCAGATTTTGACATTTTATCCATCAATTCCTGAGCAGAAAGTATTTGCACGGAGGCAAAAAATAGTAGAAATAGTATTGCTTTTTTCATAATTTTACTTTTTTTAGTGAAAATTCTAACAAAAATAATTTTTTTCTAACAAATTTTGAAAAATTATGCAAAAATTCTCTTATCAAACATTACAAAAGTTTACTTATGATATTTTTACTAAAATAGGATTTTCAGAAGAAAACGCTACTTTAGCAACCAAAGTTCTTCTAAAAGCAGATTTAAGAGGCGTTGATTCTCACGGTATTGCACGCTTAGTGGGATATGTACGTCTCTGGGAAAATCAGCGTTTGAACGCCTCTCCTACAATAAAAAAAATATACGAAACTCCCTCTACAGCAACTATAGATGGCGATGCAGGCGTTGGTTTGGTGGTAGCTCCAAGAGCTATGGAAGTTGCCATTCAGAAAGCTGAACAAGTCGGGACAGGCTGGGTGGCTGTCAAAAATTCTAATCATTTTGGTATCGCGGGCTACCACGCTATGATGGCTTTGGAAAAAGATATGATAGGGATAACTCTTACCAATGCGAGTCCTTTGGTCGCTCCCACTTTTTCATTGGATAGACTTCTTGGCACAAATCCTATTGCTGTGGCTATTCCTGCTCTCACTGAAGCTCCTTTCGTAGCTGATTTTGCTACCACTACTGCCGCCAATGGGAAATTAGAGATTTTAGAAAGAAAAGGTTTAGATGCTCCTTGGGGCTGGTTACAAAACGCCGAAGGCAAAATCAGTTTGGATACACAAGACCGTAAAAAAGGAGGGGCTCTGCTTCCTCTTGGCAGCGACTACGAACATGGTAGCCATAAAGGCTATTGTCTGGGAGCTATTGTTGATATTTTTTCAGCTGTTTTTTCAGGAGCGAATTATGCCTCTTGGGTTCCACCCTTTGTAAGTTATTTGCCTATGCCCGAAAACCCTGTTGGTGAAGGAATTGGACATTTCTTTGGAGCAATAAGAACTGATGCCTTCCGACCCGCTGAAGAGTTTAAAAAAAATATGGATATTTGGATTCAAACCTTTAAAAATGCAAAGGCTGTGGAGGGGAAAAAAGTAATTATCCCTGGCGAACCTGAAAGAGAACAAGAAGTTTTGCGTATGAAGGAAGGAATTCCTCTGATGCAGATTGTTGTGGAAGACCTACAAAAATTAGGCGAAAAGTTTGGTGTAAAAA
>JANRLU010000034.1:0-11986 GCA_033762275.1 Thermonemataceae bacterium
TTTGCAGGTATCAGAGATAATATCTTTTGAAGTTCCATTTCAAGAAAACATATTTCGTGTTATTTTAGTCTCAAAAATATATCTTTCCAACAACTCTGGTCTTCCAGACCGAGCCAAGCCTTGTAGCCAGTAAAATATCAAATGTATGTGAAAAAACCAAAAATAGATTTTCAAAATTGGTACAAAAAAATTTTAGTCTAAATTATTTTTATCAATACCTGCTTGTTTTAACTTTGTATTGGAAAATTAAAAAATTGTGTCAAAAATTGTAAACTTTCGGCAGCAAGTGAAAAGGATAAATTTATCGTAAAACTAAATGCTAACAGCCGAAAATATAATTTTTAAATTTATTTTTTACATCAATTATTTGCATATTGAAAAACTATTTTTAGATTTGCCCTCAAGATACATTTACTAAATGAACACACAAATTCAAAATACTGCTTGGTGGTGGCTTACTAAATCCCGACACGGATTCAGTTGGTAGCCGCTTGCTTTTTATTTTGAGCCAAAATATTTTGAAGCCTGCTGAATCCAGCAGGCTTTTTTTATTGCCATACTTCACAAAATATACTTAGCAATGTACTATTTCCACACAAACCAACACCAAATATTAAGCGATATCCATAGCCCCGTAGAGCTATACTTGAAACTACGAGATAAATTTTCGCTTAGCTTCTTACTTGAAAGCTCTGATTACAAAAGCAAAGAAAATAGTTTCTCTTATCTTTGCTTGGAGAGCATCGCCTCTTTTGTGGTAGAACGTCAAACAATCAGTATCACTTACCCCAACCAAAACCAAGAAAAATTAGAAACTTCCCAAACAGATATCAAAACTGCCCTCCAGCATTTCATTCAAACATTCAAGTCGGAAGATTTGGGCTATAAGTTCTACACCAACGGGCTTTTTGGTTATACTTCTTATGATGCTATCCCACTTTTTGAGGCTATACAATTCAGGCATCAAAGCTTTGACTTACCTTTGCTACAATATCACTTATTTCGTTACGTATTGGTTTTTAATCATTTCAACAATGAGCTTTTTATATTTGAGCATCTTTTAGCCGAAGAAACTTCACGAATCCAAGAGATTTTGGCTATGATTAAGCATAGAGCTGTTTCAAGTTTTAGTTTTGATACCACAGAGGAAGAAATAGGTAATTATAGTGAGCGTGATTTTTTAGAAAAAATAGACATAGCAAAAAAGCACTGCCAAAGGGGTGATGTTTTTCAGGTGGTTCTTTCCCGCAAATTTTCTCAAAAATTTAAAGGTGATGAATTTAACGTCTACAGAGCTTTGCGTTCTATCAACCCCTCTCCTTATTTATTTTACTTTGATTACGGAAATTTCAAGATTTTTGGCTCTTCTCCGGAGGCTCAACTGCAAATCAAAGAGCAAAAAGCATACATCAACCCCATTGCAGGTACTTTCCGAAGAACAGGCGACACACAAAAAGACGCTGAACTCGCTCTTTTGCTCAGTGAAGATGCCAAAGAAACCGCCGAACATATCATGTTGGTAGATTTAGCCCGAAACGATTTAAGTAAAAAAGGTAAAAATATACGTGTAGAGCGTTTCAAACAAGTGGAGTATTATTCTCATGTTATTCATTTGGTTTCGCAGGTAAGTGCCGATTTGGAGGATAACTATAGTCCCATTGAGATTTTAGCGAATACCTACCCCGCAGGCACGCTTTCGGGTGCTCCCAAACACAGAGCGATGCAAATTATTGATGAACAGGAAAATACGCATAGAGGCTTTTACGGAGGAACTGTAGGCATTTTGGGGCTTGATGGCAGTATAAATCAGGCTATATTCATTCGTTCTTTTCTAAGCCAGCAATACACACTTAGCTACCAAGCAGGCTGTGGTATTGTCGTCAAATCTGATACTCAAAGTGAATTAAATGAAATAAATAATAAACTTTCTGCTCTAAGAAAAGCCATTTTATTAGCCAAAAACATCTAAAGTTATGAAAAAAATATTGGTGATAGATAATTACGACTCTTTTGTCTATAATTTAGTTTGTATACTCCAAAAATTCCGTGATTTTTCTGTTGATATTTTTAAAAATGATAAAATATCGCTGGAAGAAGTACAAAATTACAATAAAATTCTACTTTCACCTGGTCCCGGTATTCCCCAAGAAGCAGGAATAATGCCCCTAATTATTAAAGAATTTGCTTCCCAAAAAAGCATTTTGGGCGTTTGTTTGGGGCATCAGGCAATAGCCGAATGTTTTGGGACGGAGCTTGTCAATCTACCTGAACCTTTGCATGGAGTTAGTTCGCCCATTCAAATCAAAAAAAGCGATTATCTTTTTGAGGGCATACCCAACAGCTTCCAGATTGGACATTATCATTCTTGGGTTGTATCCGAAAAATTGGGGCAAGACTTGGAAAGTCTCGCTGTAGATGACAAAAACAACCTTATGGCAATCCGACATCAACATTACGACCTTAGGGGCGTACAATTTCACCCCGAATCTATCCTTACCGAATACGGTGAAAAAATCATTCAAAACTGGTTAACTCATTAAAATATGAAAGAAATTTTAGAATATCTATTCCAACACAAAACGCTTAGCCAAACGGAAGCCAAACAGACCCTTATGGAAATTGCTCATGGAGAGCATAATCATTATCAAGTAGCCGCTTTTCTGACTGCTTTTTTGATGAGAAATATTACTTTAGAAGAGCTAAAAGGCTTCCAAGAAGGGCTTTTAGAGCTTTGCCTCCCTGTTGATTTATCTGATTATCAGGCTATTGATGTATGTGGTACTGGTGGTGATGGTAAAAATACCTTTAATATTTCCACCATAAGTTCCTTTGTACTTGCAGGTGCGGGCATTCCCGTTGCCAAACACGGTAATTATGGGGTTTCTTCGGTGGCTGGCTCGTCAAGTGTATTAGAATTTTTGGGACTGCAATTCACACAAAAAGAAGATTTACTAAAAAAACAACTTGAAGAGGCTCATATTTGCTTTTTACACGCTCCCCTTTTTCATTCGGCAATGCGTTTTGTAGCTCCTATCCGAAAAGAGTTGGGTGTAAAGACTTTTTTCAATATGTTAGGACCACTTGTAAACCCTGCTCAACCCTCTGTACAGATGGTTGGTGTATTCAGTACCGAACTTGCCCGAATGTATCAATATATTTTTCAGGAAAGAAAAAATATGAGGTACAGCATTATTCACTCACTTGACGGTTTTGATGAAATTTCACTCACCAATGAAGTAAAAATTTATAGCCAAGAAAATGAACAAAACATTGATTTTCAAAAATATGGATTAAAAAAGATACTCCCAGAAAGCATACACGGAGGCGATAGCATTGCTGAAGCCGCTCAGATTTTTCTTGAGGTAATCACTGGAAAAGGCTCTGAGGCTCAAAATCAAGTCGTTTTGGCAAATAGTGCCGTAGCTATTCAAACTTATTATCCCCAAAAAAACTTTTCTGAAGCTTTTGGCATGGCAGAAGACTCTTTATTTGGTTTAAAAGCACAAGACACATTTTACACGTTAAAATCAATCCAATGAATATTTTAGAAACTATCAAGGCAAAAAAAATAGAAGAAGTTGCCGAAAAAAGGGCTCTATACCCTATAAAATTATTAGAAAAAAGTATTTTTTATGAAAGCCCCGCCGTTTCTCTGAAAAAATACTTGAATGACCCACAAAGAAGCGGCATTATCGCCGAATTTAAAAGAAAGTCACCTTCTAAAGGCTTTATCAATACCTATGCCAATGCGGAGGAGGTTTGTTTGGGCTATATGCAAGCAGGAGCCGCAGCACTTTCTGTGCTTACTGATGAAAATTTCTTTGGAGCAAAAAAAGATGATTTATTATTTGCCCGAAAACTCAACTTCTGCCCCATTCTTCGTAAAGATTTTATTGTAGATGAATACCAAATTATTGAGGCTAAATCTATGGGAGCAGATGTGATTTTACTCATCGCTAAAATGCTTTCGCCACAACAAATAAGACAATTTACGGAATTAGCTCAAAGTTTGGGTATGGAAGTGCTTTTGGAAATACATAATGAAACTGAAATCAATGAAAATAGGAATGCTCCTTGCGATTTATTCGGAGTCAATCACAGAAACTTAGATACTTTTGAGGTGAATTTAGCTAATAGCCTGAATTTGATAGAGAAACTTCCACCCAAAGTGCCAAAAATTGCTGAAAGTGGTATCAAATCCGTTGAGGAAGTTCATTTACTCAAACAAAACGGCTTTAAAGGTTTTCTTATTGGTGAGCTTTTTATACGTCATAGCAATCCTGCCGAGAAATGTAGGGACTTTATCAAACAATTAGACCTATGAAAACGAAAATTTGTGGAATGAAATATCCAGAAAATATAAGAGAGATAGCACAACTACAACCTGATTTGATGGGTTTCATCTTTTACAACAAATCTCCAAGATATGTTGGCGAAGACTTCTCAAAAAAAATTCTTGAAGAACTGCCTTCAAACATCAAAAAAGTAGGAATTTTTGTCAATGAACCAATAAAAAGCATCATTTCTATACAGGAAAAGTACAATTTTGATTTTTTGCAGCTTCATGGTACAGAAACTCCTACATACTGCCAAACTTTGCAGTCCAAAAACTATGCAATTATTAAGGCTTTTGGGATAAAAACAGGCTTTAATTTTAGCTCTTTGGTTGCTTATGAAGCTTTTTGCGATTTTTTCTTATTTGATACTCATTATAGCGATTTTGGCGGTAGTGGAAAGGTTTTTGATTGGGAAATTTTAAGAAATTACTCACTAAAAACAGCCTTTTTCCTTAGTGGAGGTTTATCCGAAGAAAATTTAGAGAAAATCTCTCAAATTAGCTCTGATAAGATATACGCCTTAGATTTTAATAGCAAGTTGGAGTCAGAAATTGCCCTAAAAAACATTCATAAAACAAAAAGTATCATTAAAAAAGTACAAAAATTATGAAAAAATTATTTCAACCCAATGAAGAAGGTTTTTATGGAGAATTTGGCGGAGCATTTATCCCCGAAATGTTATACCCCAACATATCCGAACTACAAGAAAACTACCAAGAAATTATTACCTCAAAGGGCTTTCAAGAAGAATTCAGAGAGCTTTTGAGGGACTTTGTAGGACGCCCAACGCCGCTTTTTTACTCTAAAAATTTGTCTACGATTTTCAATGCTCATATTTACCTTAAAAGAGAAGACCTCAACCATACAGGAGCTCACAAAATTAATAATACAATAGGGCAAATTCTTCTGGCAAAGCGATTAAACAAAAAACGCATTATTGCCGAAACAGGAGCAGGGCAACACGGTGTAGCTACTGCCACCGCTTGTGCTTTGATGGGTATGCCTTGTACTATTTTTATGGGAGAAATAGATATAGAACGCCAAAAACCCAACGTAGAACGTATGTTGCTGATGGGAGCTAAAGTAATTGCAGCCACCAGCGGCAGCCGTACACTCAAAGATGCTACCAACGAAGCGATGCGAGAATGGATAAATAACCCTGTTGATACACATTATATCGTTGGCTCAGTGGTTGGTCCTCATCCCTATCCCGATATGGTAGCCACCTTTCAATCTGTGATTAGCGAGGAAATAAAATGGCAACTTAAAGAAAAAACCAATAATGAAAATCCTGATTATGTAATAGCTTGCTTGGGCGGAGGTAGTAATGCAATAGGAGCATTCTATCATTTTATTGATAACAAAAAAACCAAACTTATAGCCGTAGAAGCTGCTGGCGAAGGAGTGAGCTCTGGGCGTACCGCTGCCACTATAGCTCTTGGTAAAAAAGGAATTATACACGGAAGCAAAACCTATCTTATCCAAACTGATGATGGACAGATCGTTGAGCCTCACTCTATTTCGGCAGGCTTGGACTATCCAGGTATCGGAGCTGCTCACGCTTATCTTTACGATAGCAAAAAAAGCGAAGTTGTTAGCATTACAGACCAAGAAGCCCTTGAAGCAGCTTTCCACCTTGCCAAAACTGATGGAATTATTCCTGCTCTGGAGTCGGCTCACGCCTTAGCCTATTTAGGTAAAATTTCGTTCAAAAAAGATGACGTTGTTGTTGTAAACCTCTCTGGTAGAGGCGACAAAGATATGCTTACTTACCAAAAATTTTTATCCTTATGAGCAAAAGAATTGATGATATTTTTAAGAAAAAGAAAAATGTTTTATCTATTTATTTCACAGCAGGCTATCCAAACTTGTTGGATACAAGCAGTATCATAAAGCATCTCAGTTTGGCGGGTGCAGATATGATAGAAATTGGCTTCCCTTTTTCAGATCCTTTGGCAGACGGAGCTACCATTCAGAAAAGTAGCCAGATCGCTCTTCAAAACGGTATGAGCCTACAAGTTTTATTTGAGCAACTCAAAGACATAAGAAAAGTGAGCCAAATCCCTCTCTTGCTGATGGGTTATCTAAACCCTGTAATGCAGTTTGGAGAAGAAAATTTTATAGAAAAATGCTCAGAAATAGGGATTGATGGCATCATTATACCCGATATGCCTTTGGCTTACTACCAAAAAAATCTACAAAAATTATGTCAAAAATATAAAATCGCCAATATTTTACTCATCAGCCCAGAAACCAGCGAAAGACGTATCCAAGAGATAGATGCAAATTCAGAATCATTTATTTATGTGGTTTCCTCCAATAGTATTACGGGGCAAAATAATGATTTGAGCGAACAAAACATGTATTTTGAGAGAATTGCAAAAATGGAACTCAAAAATCCAAGACTTATTGGCTTCGGCATTCGTGATAAAAAAAGTTTCGAACAAGCCTGTCAGTATGCTTCTGGAGCCATCATTGGTAGTGCCTTCATCAAACATTTGGAGCAACAAGGGGCAAATTATGATGCTATTTACAAATTTATCAAAGAAATAAAACAATGATTATACAACTAAAAGAAAATATCAACTTAGCAGAAACAGAAAAAATTTTATCTGTTTTAGCAAAATATAAGGCTAAAGTAACTGAAGTTAAAACACAGTTTAACAAGTACTTAATAGCTGTACTTAAAGAAGAATTTGACATAAGGCTTATCGGAAGTTTGGCGGGTGTGAAAGATGTATACAGGGTAAGTGATAGCTACAAATTAGTTTCTAAGAAATGGAAAGTATGCCCTACAGAAATTGATTTGGGTGATGGTGTAAAAATTGGCGAAACTGACTTTAGCATAATGGCAGGTCCTTGCTCCATAGAGAGTGAAGAACAAATCGCTAACACTATTGATAATTTACGCAAAAATAAAGTTAAAATTATGCGTGGTGGTGTGTTCAAGCCAAGAAGCTCGCCTTATGCCTTCAGAGGTTTAGGTTTGGAAGGGCTCAAAATTTTTTATGAACTTTGCAAAAAAAATGGCATTAAGATTATCACGGAAGTGATGCAAGTTTCACAGATAGAGGAAATGCAAGAATATGTGGATATTTTTCAGGTAGGAGCTCGTAATACGCAAAATTTTAACCTTTTAGACGCATTAGGAGCTACCAATAAGGCTGTTTTGCTCAAAAGAGGAATTTCGGGAAGTATAGATGAGCTTTTGCAATCAGCAGAATATATTTTTTCAGCAGGTAACGAAAAAATAATGCTCTGTGAGCGTGGCATACGTACTTTTGAAACCGCTTACAGAAATACTTTTGATATCAATGCTATTCCTATTCTTAAAGAAAAAAGCCATTTACCTGTTATCGCTGACCCCTCTCATGGCGTAGGCATACGCAAATATGTAGAAAAAATAACTTTGGCGGCTATGGTAGCAGGAGCAGATGGAGCAATTATAGAAATACACCAAGAACCAGAAAAAGCCCTCTCTGATGGACAACAAAGCCTAAATTTTGAAGAATTTGATAGCCTCATAGATAAAATAAATCTGCTGAAAACGCTCAAAGGCTTTATCTAAATTTTAAAAAATAGCTTGAAAATAAACTTTTTGAGCTATTTTTGATTTTATCTAAAAAAATAGATTTTTTATGGAAAAATACCAACTTCAAGTAAAAGATATTATTCAAGAAACTAATGATAGTATTTCTATCGTATTTGAAAATGAACTCACCAAACCCATCCATTACAAAGCAGGACAATTTCTAACCTTAGAAATTCCTATGGGGAAAGAAAATTTGAGAAGAGCTTACTCCCTGGCAAGTGCTCCTTCAGTAGATAAAAATTTGAAAATTACCGTAAAAAGAGTAGATAATGGTAAGGTTTCTAATTTACTCAATGATACATTACAGATAGGCGATTACCTCAATGTTTTAGAGCCTATGGGGGTTTTTACGCCAGAGCTATCTCCCCAAAATAATAAAACTTACTTGCTTTGGGCAAGTGGAAGTGGTATTACACCAATATTATCTATTCTCAAAGAAATTCTTCACATAGAACCTTTCAGCAAAATTTTGCTTGTATATGCTAATAGAAACGAAAATAGCATTATTTTTAAGGAAGAATTAGACTTCTTGGTAAAGCAATACCCCGAGAAATTAAGCGTACTTCACGTATTGAGCCAGCCCCAAAGTGATTGGGCTGATTTTGTGGGAAGACTTGATGAAGCGAAAGTAAAACTTATTTTGCAAGATTTCATCTCCCAAAAAAATAGCATTTCCCAATGGATGTGTGGGGTGGAAGGAATTATGCAAACTATCACAAATACTTCAGAAGCCTTGGGCTTTGAGAAGCCTTACAAAGAAAACTTTTTTGCTGCTATAGAGGAATCCGCTCAGGAGGTAGCCCAAAAATCAGGTAAAGAACTTCGCAACAGACATATCAAAGTCAAATATGATGGCGAAATTCACGAAATAACTATCAAACCCGAACAAAGTATTTTAGAGGCTGCTTTAGAAGCTGATATCCAACTCCCTTACTCTTGCCAAAGCGGGCTTTGTACGGCTTGTATGGGAAAATGTACTGCTGGTAGTGTTTTGATGACTGAGGACGATTGCCTCACTGATGACGAACTAAAAAAAGGTTTTATCCTCACTTGTGTAGCTTATCCAACCTCTGATGATGTTTTTATAGAGGTAGACTAACAGATTTTCAGGCATTTAGCCTACTTATGAGAATTAAACAAATTAAAAGTGTTTTATATTTTTTAAGAAAATTTTGTTTCTTATTTTTTATTTACTTAGCTTAGAGTCTTGTAAAAACACAATAAAAAATAAGATTATGTCTATAAAAGTTCGCAAAGAGGAAGCCCTCCACTACCACTCCAAAGGCAAGCCGGGCAAAATAGAGGTTATTCCAACCAAGCCGCTCATTTCGCAGATAGATTTGGCTCTTGCCTACTCGCCAGGTGTCGCCGAGCCTTGCAAAGAAATTGCTGCCAATGTGGAAGAAGTATACAAATACACCGCTAAAGGTAATTTAGTTGCTGTTATCTCTAATGGTACAGCTGTTTTGGGTTTGGGCGATATTGGTGCGGAAGCCTCCAAACCCGTAATGGAAGGGAAAGGCGTTCTTTTCAAAAAATTCGCAGGTATTGATGTTTTTGACATTGAAATCAACGAAAAAGACCCTAAAAAATTCATTCAGATTGTAAAATCTTTAGAACCTACCTTTGGTGGTATCAATTTGGAGGATATAAAAGCTCCCGAATGTTTTGAAATAGAGCAAACTCTACGTGAGGAAATGCATATTCCCATCATGCATGATGACCAACACGGTACTGCCATTGTTACTTCGGCTGCTTTGCTTGGAGCTTTGGAAATCATTGGCAAAAAAATAGACGAAATAAAAGTAGTAGTAAATGGTGCTGGAGCTTCTGCTATCTCTTGTACTAATCTTTATCTGGTATTAGGCGTAAAAAAAGAAAACCTCGTGATGCTTGATAGCAAGGGGGTTATTAGAAAAGATAGAGAAAATCTTGATGAAAGTAAAGCCTTTTTTGCTACTGAAAGAGATATTTATAGCTTAGATGATGCGATGAAGGAAGCCGATATGTTCTTAGGGCTTTCCAAAGGAAATGTAGTAAGTCCCGAAATGCTCCTTACAATGGCTGAAAACCCTATTGTATTTGCTTGTGCTAATCCTGACCCAGAAATAGCTTACGATTTGGCTATACAAACCCGCCCAGATGTAATTATGGCAACTGGTCGTTCTGACCATCCTAACCAAGTCAATAATGTTTTAGGTTTTCCTTATATTTTCAGAGGAGCTTTAGATGTGAGAGCCACCAAAATCAACGAAGCAATGAAACTTGCTGCCGTACACGCTATCGCTAACCTTACCAAACAGCCCGTACCTGATGAGGTAAAAAGAACTTACAACAGAAAAGACCTTAAATTTGGCAAAGAGTATATCTTACCCAAACCCATAGACCCTCGCCTTATTACCACCATCGCCCCAGCCGTTGCAAAGGCTGCTATGGATTCGGGCGTTGCCAAACACGAAATCACAGATTGGGAAGAGTATAAAGAATTTCTAAATGAAAAATTAGGTATAGACCAAAAGTTAATGAGTAACATCATTCACAAAGCGAAGGCTAACCCTAAAAAAATTGTATTTGCTGAAGGCGACCATCAGAAAATTCTGCGAGCAGCCCAAACTATCAGAGATGAAGGCATTGCTACACCTATTCTTTTGGGTAATAAGGCTAAAATTCTATCTCTTATCAAAGAACATTCTTTAGATTTACAAGATTGCCCTATCATAGACCCCTTAGATGACGCAGAAGACGGAAGAGTACAAGAATTTGCTAAAATTCTGTACGAAGAACGCCAACGCAAAGGTATGACCATGCACGAAGCCAGAAAACTAATGCACGAAAGACATTATTTTGGCTCTATGTTGGTGAAAATTGGAGAAGCAGATGCTTTTATTTCAGGAATGAGTAGAGATTTCGCAAAAGCTGTACGCCCACCTTTGCAAGTAATCGGTGGTAGAGCCGGAGAACTCGTAGCGGCTATGGGTATTGTGATTAGCCAAGGAAAAACTATATTTTTTGCAGATGTTGCTGTAAATGAACAACCTACCGTAGAAGAACTTGTAGAAATTGTAGGTTTGGTGAAAAAAGGTGTGGAGTTTTTTGGTATAGAACCACACATTGCTCTTGGGGCTTACTCAAGTTTTGGAGCAGCGAAAGGTAATATTCCAAGTAAAATGCAAGATGTATTGGCTATTTGCAGAGAAAAATATCGTGATTTAGTAATTGATGGAGAAATACAGCCACATATCGCCCTCAACGAGGATTTACTCAAAGAGGTATATCCTTTCAGTATATTAGCAGAAAAAGAATGTAATACGATAGTGTTTCCCGGAATTTCTTCAGGGAATATTTCTTTCAATTTGGTGCAACAAATAGGTAAAAGTGATACCATCGGACCTATTTTATTAGGTATGAATAAACCTATTCATATTTTGCAACTTGGTTGTAGCGTAAGTGATATTGTAAATATGGCAGCTATTGCGGTAGTTGATGCTCAAGCAGAATAAAAACAAGCTACATTCACAAAAAAATGGAAGTCTCCTTAAAATAGAGACTTCCATTTTTTTGTGAATTTGAAATATTATTGCATATTTGCAATAACTGAATACACGATGCTTCAACAACTCAGAATACGCAATAACTCTTTTCTTATCGCTAATATTTTGGCTTGGGTATTTTTTCTAAGCGTCAATACTACTTTTTATTTGATATTGAGCCTGAAAAATAAAGCTTGGCTCTTAGATTTTGATGCTTACCTCAAAGGAGTTATTTTTAATATTACTTTACTTTTTTTCTTTTTCTTTCACCGCTTTCGTTTAGAAAATCTGAAAGAAAAAGACACTTCAGAACTGCTACAATACATCTTCAGGATGGCTATTAGTAGTTTTTTCGCTTCTATAACTTTTTTTCTAAGCACGCTGCTGCTCAGAAATCACACATTAGGTAACCACCTAATGTATCTTGATGCTTTTTACTCATTTAGCATATTATTATTGATAAATTTATTAAGTTATTCTCTCTTTATCTTTAGAACACTTATTTTCCGACAAGCCTCCAAAAAAAT
>JANRLU010000035.1:0-42447 GCA_033762275.1 Thermonemataceae bacterium
ATCAAAGATGATAATAGCCCACCAATAATCACCCAAGCCAAGCCATTTTTCCACTCACTTGCAGTCCCTTTTGCCAGAGCAATCGGCAACATTCCGATTACCATCGCAAGCGTTGTCATCAGTATTGGTCTCATACGTTCTTTTCCAGCCATTACAAGAGCCTCTTTGAAATGATGCCCCTCTGTTTTTAGTTGGTTGGTAAAATCTACTATCAAAATAGCATTTTTCACCACCAAGCCCATTAGCATAATCAAACCTAAGAGAGCAAACAAACTCAAGTTGCTTAGAGATAAATTAAGAGCTAAAAAAGCCCCAATAGCCGCTACAGGAATAGAAAATAAGGCTACAAAAGGATATATAAAACTATCATACAAAGCTACCATTATCAAATAAATCAGCACAAAAGATAGCAATAAAACAGCCCCCAAAGCTGCAAAACTATCGTTTTGGCGTTTGATGTCGCTTCCCCAAGTAATTTGCATACTTGACGGTAAAGGGTTAGCCTTCAAATAAGCTAGTACATCATCAGCGACCGTTCCAGAAGGTCTTCCCAGAGCGTCAGCTGTAAGTGTAATAGCGGGTTGTCTATCTTTTCGTTCCAGTAAAGAAGGTGAATTGCTTTTAACTATTTGGGCAAACTGAGAAAGCTCTATGGGGTAACCTGCCGCATTGATAATAGATAAACGACTTATATCTTGGGCATTCTGTCTATCAAACTCACTCAACCAAATACGAATAGGGTATTCTGTTCCCCTTTCTGTAAGTGTAGCCTCGTCGTTTCCTGTAAATGCTGTACGCAAACTATACCCTGTGTAAGCAGTATTTAAGCCCAAACGCTGCATTTTATCTTTTTCAGGGATTATTTTGTATTCTGGGCTACCCTGCTCCACTGAAAGTTGTACGTTATCTGCCCCAGGAATTAACTCCACAATTTTCCTTAATTTTTCACCTATCTGCATCACTTCTTGCAGATTATTTCCGCTCAATGTAAGCTCTATGGGAGCTGTACGAGGAATTAAGCCCAAAGCTGCCATAGAAAAACGAATATCAGGATATTTTTTTTCTAATTTCTGACGCAGTTGGAGCATAAAATCCTCCGTACGAATTTTCTGTAAATTAGCTTTTTCTAAGTCTTTTTTATCTATTTTTAGTTGTACAGTAAATTCTGTTTTGTAAGCAAGCCCAACACCAAGACTTCCAATACCCGTACTCGGTCCGCCAATGTTACTGAATAAAGTTTTTATTTCTGGCATTGATAAAATATAGCTTTCTATTTCCTCTGAAACTTTTATATTTTTCTGTAGAGGCGTATTTTTATCAAACTCCAAAGCAAAACGGAATTTCCCTTGGTCGCCTGTGGAAATTAGCTCTTTTCCAATGATTCCCTGTCTCATCACAGCCAAAGTCATTACAAAAAGTAGCAACACCAAAACAGAAAAAATCAGTTTGTGGCTCAGTACCCAACGAAGCTGCTCACCATACCAATCTATGAATTTATGTAAAAATTTTTCAAAGCTCAATAGAAAACGGTTAAAGATATTTTTGGGTTGCAAATCTTCTTTTTTACCTATACGCGAAGCCAGCCAAGGGGTAAGGGTAAAACCCACTAACAAACTTGTCATTGTTGAGGTTATTACTACCACAGAAAACTGCCTAAGCATATCAGCTACAAAAACCTGCAAAAACAAGATAGGCAAAAACACAACCACATCTACCAAGGTAATAGATAAGGCTGAAAAGCCTATTTCCATACGCCCCTCAAAAGCAGCCTTACGTCTCTCCTTGCCCATATCCAAATGCCTTTGAATGTTCTCCAAAACTACTGTCGCATCATCAACCAAAATACCTATAATCAAAGACATGGCAAGTAAGGTCATTAGGTTTAGTGTATAATTTAGTATCCACATCACTGCAAAAGCTGTTACCAAAGAAGTTGGAATAGCCACTAAAACAATCAAAGCGTTTCTATAACTTTTTAAGAACAAAAGCATTACCAAAGAAACCAGCACAACCGCCAAAATCAAATCAAACACTACCGAATCCACAGCAGCAATCGTATTATCGGTACTATCATCGGCAATAATAAACCTAAGCCCCAAGTTTGTATTTTGCTTCTCTATTTTTGAAAATGTTTCTCTAACAGCTTTAGAAACATTCACAGCATTCGCATCACCTTGTTTTTTTAGCAAAAGTCCAATACCCTTTTTACCATTATAACGACTCACGGAGGTAATTTCTCTAATACCATCTATCACTTGTGCGACATCTTTCACGTATACAGGGTTATTTGAGTTAGAATTTATTATTTGTACATTTTTTATATCTTGTACTTGAGAAAATTTACCTACTAAACGTACAGAATTACTTTCTTTCTCACTTTCTACCTTTCCAGAAGGCAGATCTATTCCTGAGCGATTGATAGCTTCCACTACTTGTACTAAGGATATTTTGTATAATTTCAATTTTTCTGGATTTACTTTTACCTGTATTTCTCTTTGCTCTCCTCCCAAAATTGTTATTTCAGCAACACCTTTTAGTTGTTGAATTTGAGGCAGATACTCATCTTTCATTTTCTGATAGAATTCTGTAGCAGGCATCTTGCTTGTAGCACTAATAGCCATTATAGGCAAGTCATTAGGGGAAACTTTACTCATTACTGGACTTAAAACTTCTTCAGGCAAGTCTTTTCTAATGTTGTCTATATAACGTTGTGCATCTTGCATAGCTTGGTCTAAATCTGTACCATAATTAAGATTAGCTATGATAATAGAAGCATTAGGTAAAGATTTTGTTACAAGATAATCCACACCTTCCAAATTGGACAAGGCGTCTTCAATTTTTCGGGAAACAGAAGTTTCTACCTCCTCTGGCTCTGCCCCTGGATAAGCCGTTTTTATCACTATTACAGGCTGATTGAAATCGGGCATTAGCTCGTAGCTTAATTTCTTGTAACCAATCACTCCTAAAAGGGCAAACAAGCTAAAGAGAACAATAATAAGAGAAGGGCGATTTATGGAAATTTGTGTTAGGTTCATAGCTGCTATTATTTAATTTTTTAAAGCGATTTTTCCGAACATTCCTGATTTAATGGACTGATTATTGACATTACTTACCAAAAATTGTATGGGAAAATTATTCCCTGTATTCGCCTTGCTTCCCACCATCAGAAGTTTCCCCGAAAGTATTTGTTCTGGATAAGCATCTGCTTTGATATGATAGCTTTTACCTATCTCAAATTGCTGTAAATCATTTTCAGGAACATTGATAGTAAATTTAAGGCTTTGAATATCAATTATTTGCAACAAAGGGACACCAGGAGCGGCAAAAGCTCCTTCTTCGCTGAGTTTACTTATCACTACACCACTAAAAGGAGCTCTGATACTTGTTTTGCTAATTTGCTCCAAAATAGTACTTCTTTGGATTTTGGCTGCTTCCAAACCTAATATGGCTTTTTCTAATTGAACTCCCTGAATAGCATCTGCTTTTGCTAATACGCCAAAACGTCTCACATCTGCTTCCAAACCCTTTATTTGCACTTCTACTGATTTTAACTGAAATTGAAGTAATGTGTTGTCTAATTGTATAAGTGTTTGCCCTTGTTGCACCCAGCTACCTGCATCTACAAAAACATGATTTATTTTCCCTTGCATTTCTGCACTAATTTTACTCTCCTTGTAAGGCTCAAAAACACCCACCCACTCATTTTTGGTGTTTAGCTTCTCTTGAGTCAGTGAATCTTTTTTATCAGTAACTTTTTGGGTTTTATCGTAGTGATACACACGTTCTTGAGCTATTTTTTTATTACTTCTCAGCTTTAATACTATCAAAACAAGCAATAGTAAAGCTATTAGCGAATAAATTATATATTTTTTCATATTTTTTTATTTAGAGTTTTCTTTAAAACTTATTTAATGGATAATTGCTTAGTTTTTTCAGTTCCAAATCAGCTTTGAGATAAGCAATAATTGATTGAAGATAATTTTGTTGGGCTTCCTTGACAGCGTTATCAGCTAAAAGTACCTCCGTAAGCGTGGCAAGTCCTTGCTTTTGTTGTAAGGCAGTTTGCTCGTAAATTCGCTGTGCCATAGTTATTTGTTGGTTTGTTATTTTTATATTCTCCTCACGGCTATTTCTCTGCAAAAGAGCACTAAGGATTAGCATTTCGCTTTGCTCTTCCAATAAGGATTTTTGCAGTGAGTTATTTTGAATTTCTACATTTTTTTGCGTAATCTTATGATTTCTTGGGGCGTCCCAAAGTGTATAATTGATTTGAACCCCTACAAAACCTGTCGGAAAAAATTTGAGAAAAGGTGATGGTTGCTTGTCGTAACCAAACCCTGTAAGTCCATAATTAGCTATAAAATTTACATTAGGAAAATTTGTATTTTTTAGCGTTTTCAATTCAGTAGTTAAAGTTTTCTTTTGGCTCTCTACCAATAAAACTTCCAAAGGCTTTTTTACTTCGTAACTTTTACTTTTCTCTTTTATAATATCTGTTTCTATATCTAAATTTGCGTCAAAAGGCAAGTTTATTGCGAATTTAAGTGCATTTATTACTTGTGTTTTTTGGCTTTCTAGTAATATTTTATTTGCCCTCAGTTGCTCAATCTGTAATTGTATTTTTTCAATATCTGTCCCTTTAGCTAAACTCTGCTCTTTGAGCAACTTGATATTTTGAAGAAGTTTTTGAGCATTCACCAAATTACTATCCAAAAAAACTATTTGATGATGAAGTATTTGGGCATTGTAATAAAGGGAACTCACTTCTAACAATAATTCTTCTTGTGTTTTTTGATACTGCAACTCACTGATTTCTAAAGCAATAGATGCCATTTCTTTCGCCCCTTTGAGCTGCGAGTTATAGAGTGGCAAACTTAATTGGGCATTCAATCCAATGTTGTGAGCTACCCCAAATTGAGTTTCTTTGAATTGCCCTTCAGGTCCATTAAAAGCTGAAAGTGGTAATAGTTGATAAGGTAAATTTGTAAAATACTTGTAATCAGCATTTAACATAATTTTTGGAAGATAATTAGCTTTTGCTTCTTTATGTTTAGCGGCTATCATTTTTTGTGTATTTCTACCTATAAGTAGTTTTTTGTTTCGTACTAAGGCAGTATCTATACAGCCTTGTAGTGATAGTTTCTGAGCTTGTACCCCCCAACTTAACAGATATGCTAAGAGAATTACCGTTATTTGTTTGTGAATATTTACTAACTTCATAAGTGAAAAAAATTATTTAACAAGAACTAACTGGCTATTTTCCAGACCATTAACCCAATGTTTTACCATAGGTTCTATTTTTATATAGTCGCCTGTGGTTAGCACTTGTTTGAACCCTTTTTCATTTTCAAAGCCTACTTTACCCGAAACACACAATAGCAGAGCCTCTACCTTCGTAATATGTTCTTTTAATTGCTCTCCTTTCTGAATTTGTAGAGCTGTAACATTACCCTCAATAGCTTTAAAAAAAGGCTTAGCAGAGACGCCTGCCTTTGGCTCGTGTAGTAGTTGAATATTTGTCATTTTTTTATTTATTTTAGAGCTTACAACATTGATTTTCTGAGTTTTACAAGCATAAAAAAGCAGTGTAAAAAGTAATACATATCTCATAATTTATGCCTTAATTAGTGTGATTAAAGATTCTAATGTGTTGCTACCTTGCCTTTCTATATCAAACTGAAAGTTAGCAATACGCCATTTAAACATCTGAAAACGGAATACTCCCATAATAATATGCACCAATTCCTCCGTAGTAATTTTATTGCTAAAAACCCCTTGTTGTTGTCCTTGCATCACAATAGGCAATAAATATCTCATTTTTACCTCCATTATTTTGTGAATAGCTGTATTGATTTTTTGACTTTCTTCCATCAATCCATCAGAAAAAACTGCTACAACAAAATAAGGATGTTTCTGAAAGAAACTAAATTGATTGGCAAATATTGCCCGAAAATTGACCATAGGGCTTTGCCCATTTTCTATTACCTTACCAAGCCTCTCGTTGATGTTCTCTGCAAGGTAATTAAGTAAAGCAACTATAATATCCTCTTTACTCTTAAAATGTCTATACACAGCACTCTCCGAAAACTGCATTTCATTGGCTAAATTTTTGATAGTCAAGCCACTAACCCCCTCCTTGGTGAGTATTTTACCAGCCGCTTCTATGATTTCAAATTGTCTGTCAGTAATTGTGTACATATTTGTAAGTGAATATTTACTCACAAATATACAGAAATTTTATTTAGATTTCCAAGATTATTTTTGTTTTTTTATGTTTTTGTAAAAAATATGCTTCTAAAAGTAGCTTTACTTTCTGTATTAAAACCTATTGATGATGTACGTCTTTTTGAGAAAATTGGACGTACATTTTTAGAGCAAAACTACGAGCTACACAGCATAGGGTTTGAGGGGAAAGCCAAGCATTCATCTCTAAAAAATGTGTATTTTTATCCTTTATTTAACTTTAAAAGACTTAGTATCAAAAGATTATTGGCTGGCTGGCAAGTATTTTTCCTTTTATTTAAAATTAAGCCTCATTTACTAATTTGTGCAAGTGTTGAGTTACTATTTTTCTGTGTTTTATACAAAATATTCTCTCCCCGAAAAATTACTATTATTTATGATATTCAAGAAAATTATTATCTAAATATCTTATATACTGAAGTTTATCCGAAAGTTATTCGCTTTATTTTAGCCCATTTAGTTAGGCTATCAGAAAAAATAAATGCAATTTTTGTAGATTACTTTTTTTTGGCAGAAAGTTGTTATGCAACAGAAATTCCTTTTTTAAGAAGTAATTTTTTGATTTTAGAGAATAAAGCCATCTTTTCCGATTTTCCTACGCTTAATGAAGCCCCGAATCATACAATAAAATTCTGTATATCAGGCACTATAGCAAATGCTTATGGCTCAGAAGAGGGGATTTTATTATTTAAAAACATTCAAAAAGATAGTCATTTAGAAGTCGTGGGACGTTGCGTAGAGGAAAATTTATACAAAAAAATACAATTACATAAAAATCCTCATATCACTATTAACATCCATAAAGAGCCTATCAGCCATCAAAGTATCATGGAAGCCCAAAGCAAAGCTGATGTTATTTTGATGCCTTATCGTATCCAGAAGGCTTATCAACATAGGATACCCACAAAGTTTTATGAAGCGATGGCTTTAGGCAAATGTATGATTATCCAAAAAAATAGTCATTGGGAGCGATTTTTTATCACTTACAATTATCATAAAGTTATTTTTTATGATTTTTTTGGTGATTTTGATGAAACACTTATTGAGCGAATAGAGCAATGCATAAGGGTAAAATTAATACCACAGCAAAGTATTTTCTGGGAAAGCGAAAAAAATAAATTGCTGAAGTATTTGGAAAAATTAGCAATAAATAGCGTATAGGTATTTTATACGAGTAAATTGAAGAGTTCAATATTTTCGTTCAAATACTGATAACTAATTTTTTGTTTTTTCAAATTCTCTTCTATTTTGAGAAAGTCAACCTGTTTTTTTAACTCAATACCCACTACTGCTGGTCCACTTTCTCTGTTATTTTTCTTAGAGAACTGAAAATAAGTGATATCATCATCTGGACCGAGTATATTATTTAGAAACTCTTTCAAAGCAGCAGGTCGTTGAGGGAAATTAATAATAAAATAATGCTTCAAACCTTCATAAAATAAAGCTCTCTCTCTAATTTCCTCCGTACGTGTAATATCATTATTGCTTCCACTTACCACACAAACCACATTTTTACCTTTTATTACTTCTTGGTAAAAATCTAATGCTGCAATCGTCAGCACCCCAGCAGGCTCTAAAACAATTCCCTCTTCATTATACAATTGTATAATACCAGAACACACCTTACCTTCTGGCACCAAAACTATATCCTCTAAACTTTGCCTGCAAATAGTAAAAGTTTTTTCACCTACTCTTTTGACCGCTGCACCATCTACAAATTTATCAATTTGTTCTAAGGTGGTATTTATACCATTTTGAATGGATGTTTTCATAGAAGCAGCTCCCATTGGCTCTACACCTATGATTTTAGTATTGGGGTGAAGCTCTTTAAAAACTGAACATATCCCAGCCGCTAATCCACCACCACCAATGGGTACAAATAAATAATCTATTGGCTCTAAGGCATCTTCTAAGAGTTCTAAGGCGATTGTTCCTTGCCCAGCAATTACCTCTTCATCATCAAAAGGATGAATAAAAATGGCTTTATTTTCTTCACAGAACTTGCTTGCCTGTTGAAATGCCTCATCAAAAGTATCTCCCTTGAGTATGATATTCACATTTTCTTTGCCAAAAGATTTCACTTGCTTTATTTTTTGTTGTGGCGTGGTAATAGGCATAAAAATAGTTGCCTGAATATCAAGTTTTTTACAGGCAAAAGCTACTCCCTGAGCATGATTTCCTGCACTAGCACAAACTACTCCTCTGAAAGTTTCTTCTGAAGTTAATGAAACTATTTTATTGTAAGCCCCTCTTATTTTATACGAGCGTACAGGCTGCAAATCTTCTCTTTTTAACCAAATCTGAGCAGAAAACTTTTCGCTCAGATTGATATTCTTGGATAAAGGTGTATGTTTTACAACCTCCTTTATTTTTTCCTTAGCTCTATATATTTTTTCCAACATCATAGTTATATTGGTCTTAGTTTACGAACTTGCTCACCTGCTTGCCACAACTCACTTTCTTGTATTGTTTTGAGTTCTTCTTGTAATTTTTGACGGTAATCCTCCTTACTATTTGCCTCAATGACTATCTCCGCTTCTTTTCCTGATACAACACTATCATACAATTCGTTAAAAAGGGGTTCTGTTGCTTTTTTAAACTTCTTTTTCCAATCTAAAGCTCCTCTTTGTGCTGTAGTAGAGCAATTAGCAAACATCCAGTCCATACCATTTTCAGCTACTAAAGGCATCAAACTCTGCGTCAGTTCCTCTACAGTTTCGTTAAAAGCCTCACTTGGCGAATGCCCACGTTGGCGTAAAACCTCATATTGTGCCTCAAAAATGCCTGCAATAGCCCCCATCAACACCCCTCGCTCACCTGTAAGGTCGCTATATACCTCCTTCTCAAAGGTAGTTTCAAATAAATATCCTGCCCCTATTGCTATACCCAAAGCCAAAGCCCTATTTTTGGCTTTACCTGTCGCATCTCTATAAACTGCATAGCTCGCATTAAGCCCTTTTCCTTGCAAGAAAAGTGTTCTTAGCGAAGTTCCCGAACCTTTAGGAGCAACTAGTATGACATCTACTTCTTCGGGAGGAACGATTCCTGTTTTTTCGTGAAAGGTAACCCCAAAGCCATGAGAAAAATATAAGGCTTTACCTTTTAGCAGATGTTTCTTCATATCTTCCCAAATTTGTATTTGCCCTGCATCAGAAAGCAAATTCATTAGTATAGTTCCTCTATTACAAGCCTCCTCTATCTCAAAAAGATTTTCTCCTTCATTCCAACCATCTTCAATAGCTTTATTCCAGCTAAACGTTCCCTTACGCTGTCCAACAATGACATTGATACCATTATCCCTTAAATTCAGGGCTTGACCAGGTCCTTGTACCCCATACCCTATAATTGCTACGATTTCATCTTTCAGTACATTTTGAGCTTGCTTTACTGAAAATTCTTCTCTGGTAACCACATTCTCTGGTACACCTCCAAAATTGATTGTTGCCATTGTTTTTTTAGTTTAGTATTTTAGTTAGATTGTTCAAGTTCTTTCAAATAAGTGCTTAGCTCTTTCATAGGCTTGGAAACTGCCACCCTTCCAGAACGGGCAAATTCCAAGATGCCGAAAGGTTTTAGTTTTTCAAAAAGTAGTTGCGTTTCTACTGTATGCCCTGTCTTCTCTATCACCATAAATAAAGTATCAACAGTCAAAATACGAGCATGATTTTCTCTGATTACTTTCTCTACTTCCCCATTGGATAAACTATCTGTTTTTATTTTATACAAAGCTATCTCTTGGTGAACTATCTCCGAATCTTGATGGACAAAGGCTTTTAGCACATCTACTTGTTTTTCGATTTGTCCTAATACCTTTCTGATTTGTTCTTCATTAGTTTTTAGTACAATTGTATAACGAAACACACCTATGATTTCAGACTCTGATGCCGTAATACTATCTATATTCAGATGCCTTCTAGTAAAAATAATAGTGATACGGTTTAAAATTCCTATTTTATCTTCTGTGAAAACAGATAATGTAAATACTTTTTCCATTTTTTTACGTGAGTTTTAAGATAATCTAATTTCAGATACAGAAGCCCCTGTCGGTATCATAGGAAATACATTTTCTTCTTTAGCAACCATTACCTCAAGCAAGTAAGCATCTTGATAATTAAGCATTTGTCTTAGCTCATCTTCTAAGCCTTCTCTTTTTTCCAATTTTTTCGCCTCTATACCATAAGATTTGGCTAATGCCACAAAGTCTGGGCTTACCATTTCTGTAAAAGAATAGCGTTTTTCAAAAAACATCTGCTGCCATTGGCGTACCATACCCAAAAACCGATTATTAAGAATAATAATTTTGACAGGAATTTTACTTTGAAGAATGGTTCCCAACTCTTGCAAAGTCATTTGAAATCCACCATCTCCAATAATAGCAATCACTTGCTTATCAGGGACTCCTAATTTTGCACCAATTGCTGCTGGTAAGGCGAACCCCATTGTTCCTAAACCTCCAGATGTAACATTGCTTCTTGTTTGGTTATATTGATAATAGCGGGCGGTCGTCATTTGGTGTTGCCCTACATCTGTTACCACTACAGCTTCTCCTTTCGTCAGTTTGGATAATGCTTGGACAACTTCGTCCATTTTTAATTGATTTTCGGGTAAGGAAGTTTCTGTTTTGTTCAAAGTTTCTACTTCTATTTTCTCACATTCCCTAAACTCTTGCAGCCAAGATAAGTGATATCTTTGCTCTATCAAACTATTCAGTTTGTTTATCGCTTCTTTGGCATCTGCCTGAATCGGTACGTCTACAGAAATAATTTTATTGATTTCCGAAGCATCTATATCTATATGAATTATTTTTGCTTGTTTAGCATATCTGCTTACATCTCCTGTAACTCTATCATCAAAACGCATTCCTATTGCAATCAACACATCACATTCATTGGTTTTTATGTTAGGGGCATAATTTCCATGCATACCCACATAACCTACATATAAAGGATGATGATTAGGAAAAGCCCCAAGTCCTAAAAGTGTGGAAGCAATTGGTATTCCAGATTTCTCTATAAAAGCTAATAACTCTCGTTCTGCACCTGATAGAATAACTCCTTGTCCAACCACAACTAAGGGTTTTTGTGCTTGGTTGATTAATTTTACAGCTTTTTCTATGTCAGCAAGTGTACTTTCTGTTTTCAGATGATAACTACGAATTTTAGTGCATTTTTTGTAAAAGAACTCTGTGATTTCAAATTGAGCATCTTTTGTAATATCTATCAAAACAGGCCCTGGGCGTCCTGATTTCGCAATGTAAAAGGCTTTTGCCATTGCTGAGGGAATTTCTTCAGCTTTAGTTATTTGAATATTCCATTTTGTTACAGGCATAGAAATTCCTATTACATCAGTTTCTTGAAAAGCATCTGTACCTAAGAGTTTTGAAGAAACTTGCCCCGTAATACATACCAGAGGAGTAGAGTCTATCAAAGCATCAGCAAGTCCTGTTATGAGATTAGTAGCCCCTGGACCAGAGGTGGCAAAAACAACTCCTATTTTGCCAGTAGCCCTTGCAAAACCTTGAGCAGCATGTATAGCTCCTTGCTCATGGCGTACCAATACATGATTTATATTTTCTTTGTAATCAAATAAAGCATCATAAATAGGCATAATAGCTCCACCAGGATAACCAAAAATCACATCTACTCCTTCCTCAAGCAAAACTTTTATTACACTCTCTGCTCCAGTTATTTTTTTTATATTCTTTTCCATATATCTTAATTCATATCAGTTATACATCCCTTAGAAGCACTTTCTACACATTTTGTATATTTATACAAGACACCTTTGCTTGATTTGGGTTGTGGTTGTTTCCACTCTGATTTTCTATGCATAAGTTCTCTTTCATCTATCAATAAGTTGATTGTATTATTTGCACTATCGATGATTATGATATCACCATTTTTTACCAAAGCTATATTTCCTCCTATAAAGGCTTCTGGAGTAATATGTCCTACTACAAAACCGTGTGTTCCACCTGAAAACCTGCCATCAGTAATTAGAGCGACACTTTTTCCTAAGCCCGCTCCCATAATAGCAGATGTTGGCTTTAGCATCTCTGGCATACCTGGACCTCCTTTGGGACCACAATAGCGAATAACAAGCACTTCTCCTTGTTGTACTTCTCCATTTTTGATACCTGCTATTGCTGTGTATTCATCATCATACACTCGTGCAGCCCCCTTAAAATAAGTCCCTTCATTACCTGTCAGTTTAGCTACACTACCATCTTGTGCTAAATTCCCGTAAAGAATCTGTAAATGTCCTTTTGGCTTGAGAGGTTGCTTCAAGTTACGAATAATATCTTGCTCAAATTGTAGTTCTGGAACAGAAGCAAGATTTTCAGCTATTGTCTTTCCTGTAACCGTTAGACAATCTGGATGTAAAAAACCATTTTTAAGCAAATACTTCATCAATGCTGGTATTCCCCCAATGGTATGTATATTCTCCATCAAATATTTTCCACTTGGCTTCAAATCTGCCAAAACAGGTGTTTGATTACTCATTCTCTGAAAATCATCTAAAGTAAGTGTAATACCCACAGAATGAGCCATCGCAATAAGATGTATCACGGCATTTGTAGAACCACCTAACACAAAAACCATCGTCATAGCATTCTCAAAAGCCTCCTTAGTCATTATATCCTTAGGTTTTATATCTTTTTCCAATAAAACTTTTATAGCTTTGCCTACACTCAAACACTCCTCTCTTTTTTCCTTGCTTAGAGCAGGATTAGATGAACTATAAGGTAAGCTCATTCCCAAAGCTTCTATTGCTGAAGCCATTGTATTGGCAGTATACATTCCTCCACAAGCCCCTGCTCCTGGGCAAGCATTTTGTATGATACCCTTATAATCCTCTTCTGTTATACTATGATTTATTTTTTTACCTAAAGCTTCAAAAGCAGAGACAATGTTAAGTGATTCACCCTTCCATTTTCCTGAAGCAATGGTACCTCCATACACCATAATTGAAGGTCGATTTAACCTACCCATTGCTATTATAGAGCCAGGCATATTTTTATCGCAACCCACTACCGCCAACACTGCATCGTACCATTGAGCACTTACCACCGTTTCTATAGAATCAGCTATTATATCACGGGATACTAGTGAAAATCTCATTCCCTCTGTTCCATTAGAAATACCATCACTTACACCTATAGTATTGAAAATCAAGCCTATAAGATTTTCATTTTGTACCCCACCTTTCACATCTTTTGCCAAGTCATTAAGATGCATATTACAGGTATTCCCCTCGTAACCTGTACTTACAATGCCAACTTGTGCTTTCTGGAAATCATTTTCTTTTAAACCTATTCCATAAAGCATTGCTTGTGCGGCTGGCTGTGTTTCATCTTGTGTGATAGTTTTGCTATATTTATTAAGTTTTTTCATATTCTAATTTTTTTGAGGTTTTCTTACTAATTTTTTATACGCTTCATGTAAAACTTTTCCTAAAGAGTTTTCCCAGTTTTTTGGAAAAACATTATCATCTACAGATGCTATTCCTACTAACTCTGCGGCTGTACCACAATAAAAAGCAGCATCAGCTGACCATAAGTCTGCAAGACTATAATCTCCTTGCTCTACCTTAATTCCTAAATTTTCGGATAATTCTAAAACCGTATTACGGGTAATTCCAGGTAAAATATTTCCCAACTTAGGGGTAAATAGCTTCCCATCTTTTTCCAAGAAAAAGTTAGCTCCTGGCCCCTCTGCCAAGTAACCATCACTATCCAACAACAAAGCTTCATCATAACCTGCATCTTTTGCCTCATTAGTTGCTAAAATTGAATTGATATAGTGTCCGCAAACCTTAGCTTCTATTTGTATGGAACGAGGATGAGGGCGACAAAAAGAAGAAAGTTTTAATCTCAGTTGCTTTTCACCCAAATAAGCTCCCCACTCCCAAGCGGCAATCATCACCGATACTGTAGTGGGCTTTGTAAGAGCCATATTTGAGCCACAATACACCAAAGGGCGAATGTAAGCATCTTGAAGGTTATTTTGCTCCAAAACGGCATAGCTCGCCTCTATAAGCTCCTCAACAGAATAATTAAGGGGAATTTTGATTAGCTGACAAGACTTTACTAAACGCTCGTAGTGCTCTTTAGCCTTGAATATTCTTGCCCCCTCCGCCGTCTGATAGGCACGTATTCCTTCAAATACACCATACCCGTAGTGCATTGTCTGACTGTATAGGTCAATCAGTGTTTCATTTGCTTTTACAAATGTTCCATTGAAAAAAATCAGAGTTTTGTCGTTGTAATACATTTTTTATCGTTTAGGTTATTTTTAAAAGACAAATAAAAAAGCCTTGACTCTATAAGTGAGCAAGGCTTCATAAAGCGTATAGCAATATTAGCTCATCTCACTGTGATGAGTAAATAATAATGCTAATAATAATATTTATAAATAAAATCATATTTTTAACGAATTATACCTATACAGAAAAAGCCTCCTTATGAAGGGAGGCTTTCAATAATATTAACTATTGTTTATAGCCCCCTAAAAGAGTGAAATAATACCTCTTTGCAAAATTATAATTAGGGAAATGGCTTTTGAATTATTCATAACTTAATTGCTTCGCTGCAAGTTTTGAAATAAAAAACCAAAAAGCAAATTTTCAATAAAATATTTTCTTGAAATAATTAAAATTTCATATTTAAATTTCGTAAAACCCTTATCTACAGGGTTATTATACAAAGTATCTATAAATTCAAGGACGAACAGATGTATAGGTTTTACCAAACTCTAAGGTTGTTTGTCGGTTTTTACCTACCATAAAAAATGCAGGATAGGTAAGCATATTCTTCTCGTTGAGCATAGGTTTAAAAGAAAAAATATCTACATGAAGATGCGGCTCAGAAGACCAACCTGTATTACCACTATAACCTATGAGTTGCCCTTGCCGTACGATATCTCCTTCTTTTACTACACAGCCACTTTTTTTGAAGTGATAATAGTTCGCAAAAGTACCATCACTATGATAAATAAGCACAAAATTTCCATCATTTACAAAGGTTATACTCCCTCCACCCCTATTGGAGTCCTCTTTTACGAGTACTACTATGCCCTCTCGCATAGCTGTTACCTTAGAACCCTCAGGCATTTTAAAATCTATGGCATATTCTGCCTGATGAGAATAATTCCCAAAATATCCTTGTATTACCTTGTAAGATGCCCCCTCCGAAAAAGGCAACATATAAGTAAATTTTTCATCATATTTTAGCAACTCTGTATCACCCAACCAATAGGTGTACTGATACGTGAATTTATAGGCTTCTTGTGTTTGGCAAGCCGATAAGTAAAATAAAAATTGTTTTTCTGCTTTTGCCTCTACCAAAATTCTACCTTTGGGAATACCACAAGTGTTATTTGCCTGAAAATCAAAAAACAAGGATACAGGGCAAGCATTGGTATTTTTGGCATAAATTTTATAGCCACCCGAAACTTTTTCTTGTATAACCTCCAATAATCTTGGCTTTATTTGAGCTTGTAAGCTTGTACTCAAGAGAAACAAAAAAGATATCGCAAGATACTTGAAAGGTAAAACAGCTATATTTTTCATTTGGTTTGTATTATTTAATTTGAAAGCAATTTATAAAATTTAACTAAAAACTCCTATAAACTATCTTTTTTTAAAGAAAGGCAACTCAAATATGAATTAAGCCATAACCTAATTGTATATTTCTTATATTTTTATAAAAATATTACACAAAAAGTTTTTTTTTAAATATTTTGCTTTTTCAAAAATATATCCTAATATTGAGTATTAAGTTTATTTTTCAACCTAAACAGAAAAAAATATGGGAATTTTCGGTAGAATCGCTGATATTTTCAAAGCGAATGTAAACGACCTTCTTGACAAAGCAGAAGACCCCGAGAAAATGATTAAGCAAATGGTTTTAGAGATGCAAGAATCCATCACTAAAGCTACCTCCGGCTTAGCTCAAGCAATGGCACAAGAAAAAAAACTACAGAGAGAGTATGAAAAGTTTGTAAATGCCTCTAATGAATGGAAAAATAAAGCGACTGTGGCTTTACAAGCAGGTAACGAAGACTTAGCCCGCAAGGCTTTGGCTAAAAAAGCAGAAGCAGACCAGCAAGTAACACAATACAAACAACTTTACGAGAGTGCCGCCCAGACAGCTTCTACCCTCAAGCAACAAGTAGACCAGCTCAAAGCCAAACTTGATGAAGCTAAGATGAAAGAGCAAACACTTATTGCTCGTAACCAAGCCGCCAAAGCTCAAAAGGACATAGCCCAGCAAGTTGGAAACTTTGACTATACTTCCGTATCTTCTAAATTCTCTAAATTTGAAGAGAAAATCCTTAAAAATGAAGCTGAAGCCCAAGCATTTACACAACTCGCTGAAGGCAATACAAGTTTAGATGATGATTTCAAAGCCTTGGAAAAGAATTCTGCTGTTGACGATGAATTGGAAAAAATGAAAGCTGAACTTCTAAACAAACAATAACTAACTTAATCACGCTAAATTTAATAATATGCCCAAATTTAAAGTAATCAGAGAAGGTATCAATGAGGCTTTGATTGCCTCTACCCAAGCAAAAGTAGAGAAGTTTATTGATGAACTATTTCACGACTACGAAGTAGCTAAAGCTGATAACGTATATAGCTTCGCTTTCGGAACAGTAAACGTAAATATTCGCATTATCGGTTGGCACGAAGAAGACGTGTTGGTGGAGGTGTACTCTTATCTTGCTGATGACGTAGAACTTACCCTCGAAACAGCTACCGAACTCCTCAGCCTTAATGCAAGTATGCACTTTGGCTGTTTTGGTGTTACCTTTGATAAGTCTGTGGTTTATACTTACTCCTTAGCTGGAGCAAATCTGGACTTTAACGAATTTATGGCAGCCGTACAAACTGTCGCTACTGTGGCAGACAGCTACGATGAAATGTTCAAAAAACCCCAAGGTGCTTAATTTTTAATCATAAAGAAAGCCTGATAATAGAACTTATCAGGCTTTCGCTTTATACAACTAATCAAAACGAAATACAATGATAGGAATTATTATAGGTGTCGTTCTTATTGGGGTGGCGGTAGGTCTTTGGTTTTATCGGAAAAATCAAATGGATAAAGCCCTCAATATCAGGTATCAAGAAACTACTACTACCAAGTTTATTTGGGAAAATTATGAGAGCATCAGTGTTGCAGTAGGAAACGGAAATTACACGGAAATTGTAGAACTCAAAGGAGTGGCTCGCTGCCAACAACCTCTCCAAGCAGAACATAGTAAAATGCCTGTCGTATACTATAGAGCCTCTGTAATACGCGAATACGAAGTGGAAGAGCAAGAAACAGATAGTAATGGTAATACACGTTGGGTTACCAAAAGACGTTCTGATACCATTTCTACTAATGAGCAAAGCGTTCCGTTTTATGTAGATGACAACAGTGGCAAGCCTATTCGTGTGGATATGCAAGGAGCAGATAAAATTACCCAAAAGACAATGGATAGATTTGAAAGAGAATTTTCGCAAAGCTATCTCAATGAACAAAGTTGGGGAAGTCAGTTTTCAAGTTATCATTCTTCCTCTAATTATAATTCATCTAACACATTAGGCTATCGTTTGGTAGAAGAGGCTATTCCTGTGAACGCCCAGCTCTATATTTATGGGGAGGCTTCTGATAGAAATGGCGAACTAAGTGTTATCAAACCTAAAGATAAAAATCAAAATTTTATTGTATCAGTTAAATCTGAAGAGCAGTTAGTAGAGTCTGCACAAAGTTCTGCTAAGTGGTCGCTTATTGGAATGATTGCTAGTGCCGTAGGTGGTGTAGCAGCTATCGTCTGGGGAATTGTAGCAGGATAAGGCTATCAATAGCCTTATCTTTATTACAGATTAATTTCTGCATTATCCCCTATGCTTAAAATATAACTTTCACCTTTCAAAGAGCTATCATTCCCTACAATAGAGTCTCTTAGCACCACGTTTTCTAATTCGCTATACGAACCAATGATAGAATTAGTAACTATCGTGCTTTCCAAAATAGTATCCTCACCAATAGCCACGTTCGGTCCGATAATAGACTTCCGTATCTGACAATTTTTGCCAATACTCACAGGCGGTATAATAATAGTGTCCTGATAAGTATATATTTGCTCTTTGAATTCATCTTTGTTAAGCAAAATAGCATTTGCCTCTAATAGCGTTTCCCTTTTCCCACAATCATACCAATGCTCTACGTGTAAAGTTTGTATAGTTTCTTCTTTATCAACCATGTACATCAAAGCATCAGTAAGGTAGTATTCATTTTGTGTTTTTTTATTTTTTTGCATAATAAAATTGATGCCTTCCAAAAACAAAGGAATATTCGTAATTTTATACACACCCACCAAAGCCAAATTAGATTTCGGAATTTTAGGTTTTTCTACTAAACTCAATACCTCGTTTTTTTTTCCTAATTGTACGATACCAAAAAGCATTGGATTACTCACTTTTTTTATGGCTACCATAGAGTTTTTAGATTTTAGCAAAGCCTTGTAATCTAAAATAGCAATAGTATCTCCAAGAACAATCAGCATATCTTTTTCATTTGCGAAGGTTTGGCGAGCCACCCATAAAGCGTGAGCCGAGCCCTCTCTGGGTTCTTGATTCACAAATTCAGCATTGATGCGATTTTGATAGTAAGTTTTGATAAAATCCTCTACCTTTTCGCCCATATAACCCAATACGAACACAAAATCCTTGAATCCATATTGCAATAAATCATCAATAATATGCACTAAAATAGGTTTCCCCGCTATAGGCACAAGGGTTTTAGGTTGTGTATGTGTATGAGGGCGTAGTCGCATACCAGCACCCGCCACAGGAATAATTACTTTCATTCAAAGATTTTTTACAAAGATACAATAAAAAATAAGCAAAGAAAAAGGCTTGTAGAAAAAACTACAAGCCTTTTATTTATCGTATTACTTTTTTAGTAAGCTGTTTGTTGAGGATTAAAGTTAGCCCAACCAGTTGTCCAGTTAGTAGTACCAAAAGCACCTCTATAAGTTACTTTCTCAAAGAAAGCATCAGCACCTTTACCGTCCCAAACTACTTTAGTAGCATCTAATAAAACAGAGCCAGCTTCAGGAAGCGGATTAGGAGCAGTCAGAGATGATATTCCTGTAAGTTTCAAAGAAGCTACTGTAGGTTTTTCGTTTTTGTAATCTGTATCCATAAACCAAGTATCTACATCTCCATCTGTGAAATAGCTTGAAGAAGCAACTGCTTTGATATAAGTTTTTGAGCCTGCTAAAGCTACTCCTCTTAATTGCAACTCTCCAGCTTGTACATTATCCCAAGTAGAGTTGCCATCTAAACGTAACCCTTCAGGAAAACCAACAAATACAGAATTGAAAACACTTGTCTTTGTATTTCTACGCAAGTGCATAGAACGACCAAAATCACCAGAACCAGAGTTAGTAGGACCACCACCACCACGAACTGTCGTAGAAGTATCAGCCAAATAAACTGTCATATTAGCAAAAACAGGAGCAGTGATTAAAGAAGTGGCAGGCGTGCCTGGGTCAAAATTATCAGATTCGAAACCATTAGAAGCCGACTTATCGGAGAAATTTTTATCTCTGATAGAAAGACCAAATTGTATTTTTCCTACAAAACCAAAGTCTGTATCAAACTCATCATCCCAACCTCTATGAGCAATCAAATATTTAGCATTTACACTTCCGCCAAACCACTCGTAAGAGTCATCACCACAATAAGAAACTTGAATATGCTCTATAGTAGTGCCAGCACCTACACCGTACATTGTAAGTCCATTGATTTCTTTATCTGGTTGAAAAGCAATCCCTGCAAATTCGATACGTACATATTTAAGACTACCAGAATTATCATTAGCATCACTTCCGCCATAAGTACCACGGATACCACCTTCCATTGCAGGGTCTACTTGGTTGATAGGAGCTTTTCCAGCCAACACTAAACCTCCCCAATCACCATAGCCACGATTTCCTGGTGCCACGCTAGAGGTAAAAACAACTGGTTTTTCAGCAGTACCTTCAGCAATCAATTTACCACCTCTTTCTACAACCAAAGTTCCTTTTGTATCTTTATCACCAAAAACTACCGTACCTGCAGGGATGGTTAGAGTCGCTCCGTCCGTAACATATACAAAACCTTTCAAAAGATATTTCTTATCAGCTTCCCAAGTTACGCTACCAGTAATGTCTCCTTGAATGATAACTTTCCCATCTGTTGTAGTTGGTGTAGAACTTGTTTCTTCGTCTTTCTTGCAAGAAAAAATAGACAAAGCCAACAACGCAGAAAATAAAAAATAGATTTTTTTCATTTTTTTGATTTTTAAGGGTTGATAACTAAAAATTATATTTAATACTTAGATTAGTGATTACGCCAGGTTTGTAATTTCTTATATCTCCATCCTCAGAGCCTATTTTACCGTCTAAATTAGCATCTTGTATAAACCTTTGGTTTTGGTTCAGTACGTCTTGTACGCCAAAACGTAGCTCCCATTTATTATCGAATAGTTTTTTAGAAATATTAAAGTCTAAAATGTGTCTTTGGTTCTCATAAAAACTTGGAGAGTTTGTATTTCCAACCAAATATAAGCGAGGTCCCGCAACATTATAAAGTACATTCGCCGACCAGCCACTTTTTTCACTCTCGTAATACAAACCTACATTGACAAGATATGGCGACTGCCCCACCAAAGTTCTTTCTTTAGGAGCATCAACTACAATATCTCCTAAAGCGGGACCTAAATCCACCTTATTACCCACATCTACACTACTAAATATAACAGAGGCATTCGCTACCACACTCAAATCTTTGATAAACTGAGGTGCATTCAAGTTCTGTAAAGATTTTCTTATTTCCACCTCAACCCCGTAGGCTTGTGCATTCACCGCATTACCAAAAGAAAATGCAAAATTACTTGTACCAGCCCCTCCCGAAGTATTTTGCAAATAGCTCTCAATCGGATTGGTAAAGTATTTGTAAAATACTCCTGCCGAAATAAGTTCAGAAGCGGAAGGATAATACTCCCAACGGAAATCAGCATTATCAATAGTAGCTGTTTTCAGGCGAGAGTTACCCGTAATACTTGCATTCAAGTTAAAGTCATAGAAAATAAAAGGAGCTAACTCCCTAAATTCGGGGCGGTTTACCGTACGAGCGTAAGCAAAACGTAAGAGCTGTTTATCATTAAGGTTGTAGGTTGCATTCAAGGAAGGTAAAATACTAAATATACGATTATCTGCGTTTTCTGATGTACCTGACAAATTTTTAGTTTCCACTTCTTGTATATTGTACTCTGTACGTAATCCCAAGCTCACACTGAAATCCTCAAAAGGTATATAAGCACTTACATAAGGAGCAAGCAAGGTATTGTAGGCTTTGTAACTATCCACAGAACTTGTTCCTTCTACAAATGTAAATACATTCACACCGTCTACATTGGCGGGCTGAAAAATTTCCCCAAGAGGCAAGCCCAAAACGTTATTAAGAGAGTTTTGATCGGCAGTAGCGGGAATAATATAACTAAAGTAGCGTGCTTGAAAATCTCTATTTTTACGCTCTGCATAAAGTCCTCCTGTTAATTTCGTTGGGTTTGGTTTATCTCCTAATTTATAGTCTAACTTAAAGCTCCCTGAATAAGCAAATTCATTAAGTTTGGAAAAATAGCGACCATCGAATAAGTTACCTGAACCAGGAATAGAAATTTGGTACTCTTGCGTTGAGCCTGTTGGGCGGTTGCTAACAAAACGCCTCCAATCTGGTTCACTTTTGTTGGAATAGTTGAAGCCTGCTGCCCAAGAAAAGATAGTTTTTTCTTCTCTGAATTTATGCTTTCCCATAACTTGTGAGCCGTAAAATGTTTTTTGCTCAAAACGTTGCGAGTAATTTTTATTATCTACTCCATTAATTAAATCTGCTCCCTCACGAATAAGACTTTGCTTAAATGACTTCTGATTAAATAAATTTTTGAACTCAAAAGTATTATTTCCCTTACTAAAATACCAATTATGTAAAGCTCCCAAACCAAAATAATTGGTATAGGTATCATCTATAAAAGCCGCAGATTTGGGCGAAGGGTAAGTTGTTCTTATATTTTGGAAATTGTTAAACTCTGACTCATAAAATTGGTGCGTGTTGGAGTAATTGATAGAAGTAAGTGTTCCTATTCTCCAATCTCCTTTGGTTTCAATTCTTCTGCCCAAGTTGAAAGAAAAGCGTAAATCTGGTAATACGCTTTGTTCGCTGAATGCTAAATTAGGGGTAAGCTCTCGCCCAAAAGTAGCTCTTTCTGTATTGGAAAGGTTATTACTAAGGAAAGAAGGATAAGAGGAAGGCAACTTTCTTAGCCCATTATCAAAGCCTAAGAAATCTGTTTTACTTCCTTGATAGTCTTGTACTTTATTTAAGGTTGTTCCCAAACGAGCACCAAAAGTAATTGTCAGGTTGGCGAAATTTTCTTCAGGGGCATTTTTCGTATAGATTTTTATGGCTCCTCCCGCAAAATCGCCAGGTAGATCTCCACCACCCGATTTATAGATAAGTACTCTATCTATCATATTGCTTGGTACGAGGTCAAAAGAGAAAGCACGTGTATCTACTTCAGAACTTGGTGCATAGATATCATTGATGAGCACTGCGTTGTACCGTTGAGGCAAACCTCTTACAATCGCAAAGCGACTGTCTTGCAAAGAAACACCTGGTATCCTACGAAGTACCTGAGCTGCGTCTCTATCTTGTGATTTTTGTATTTGTTCTGATGAAATCCCTACGGCTACTTGCTCTGCCTCCTTGATTTCAGCAATTACAGCCATAGAAGTACTTGTTTCCTTTCTTGCTACTACTTCTACAGCCCCGATTTCAGAATCTTGCTCTGGGTTTATCGTTGTATTTAGTAAAATCACTTTTCCTGCTTGTACTTCTATATTTTCTATCTCTTTGCTATCATAACCAATAGACGAGATAGCCATCGTGTACTTACCCTCAGGAATTCCCGTAATTTGAAAGTTGCCATCTACATCTGTGGAAGCTCCTAAATTTGTTCCTTTTAACAGAATGGTAGCTCCAATGATTGCTTCACCGCTAATATTATCTTTCAGTTGCCCTTTGATAGTACCTGTATTTTGGGCTAACAATGTAGAAATTGAGAAGAAAAACAATAAAAATGTATATATTTTTTTCATATTTATACTTAAATAATTTTTACGCAAAAGTAGGAGGAAGTTATTACCTTTTGCTTAAAACCATATTAAGTATTATTTATGATTAGTGGATTTTGGAAGGATTTTATTAACAATTTAATAAAATAAAATTATCTTTTTTTTTACACTAAAACTAATGAGGTGTATAGACTATTTAGCTCAAGTATTTGCTGGATATACCTTAAATTTTTTGAAGTTTTATTTTAATATCTAAGCTATCCATCACCTCCAAAAGAAGCTCGGAAGTGGATTTCATCAACTCATATTTTTCCTGAGCTTCTGGCTGCTTATTATTGTTTTTTAGAGAAACTACCTCGTGAGCCAATTTGTGTAATTCTTGGTGTAACTTCTCCAAGTCCTGCATTTCTTGTAGACTCGTATATTTCTTTAAGCCTTCAGCATAAATCCAATTTCCTAACTCACAACAATAGGGGGAAAAAGCCTCTTCTTCAGAGAGAGTTTCCTCGCCCTCCAAAAAAGCTAATAGCCTGATTCGCCAGTCTACGTGTTTGAGCTTAGCTAAAACAAAATCAAAATTAGGAACATCATACATCATTTTGTAAAGCGAACGGCCCACATTCCTCTAAAATCTTTCAGATTATAGTTTACTGCCAAATCTTTGGGGTAAAGCTGCTGAATTACTTTCAAAGTTTTAGGCTCTATTTGTTCTTTTTTTCCGTGACACTTCAGGCAAGTTTCCATTCCCAACATAATAGGCTTGAAATAGAATACTTCCGTACCTTTATCTACTATTTTTGCCTGCAAAGGCTTTTTATCTTTTACCTCAGCCAAATACGCTGCCAGAACTTCTTGCTCTACTTCATCTTTAGCCTTATCTACTTCGTTTCTGTACTTATCAGAAACTCGCCTCACTTGGCAATTATTTGCTTTGGATAAAGAATCCATTATTTTTAGAGCATTTAGGCTACAATATTGTACTGCCCCTTCTGTTCCGTTTTTTTGTATCGCCTGCGAAACTTCTTTGAGCAGATTTTTTTGCACAAGCGAAGTGATTTCCTCACCTTTTTTCATATAGTCAGGTTCTATGTGAGCTACTTTCGCAGAATCTTTCTTGGTTTCCGAGTTTTCTTTCGGAGTATTGCTATCTTTTTGCTCCTGACAAGCAAAGATAACAAAAGAAAGTAGAATTGGCAATAATTTTTCTTTCATAAACGTGTTCAATTTTAGTTAAGGATTATTTTTTGACCTTTATCATATATTGATAAGGTAAAGTTTCTGTATCTATTTTGTCTACTTGGAAACCTATCTTTTTAAGTTCTTTTACTACTTGTTTTTCAGAGAGTTTCATTTTATTAGGCGGACCTTGAGGCAAATCACCTTTTTTAAAGTCAATGATTACCAACTCTCCATCACTTTTTAGTTTTTCTAAAAGCTCCTTGAAATAAACTCCTCTGTGTTCTATATGATGATACACATTCACCATCAGTACTACATCGGCTTCTGCGTCTTGTATAGGCGGCTTTTCATATTCGGCTTTTCGAGTACTTATATTAGAAAATTGTTTTTCTTTATTTTTATTTTGAATATAGACCGAAAAACGCTCATCTACATCAGCTGCGATAATATTTTTAGCAACAGAGGCGAGCCTAAAAGCAAAATAACCTGTACCAGCTCCGATATCCACGACAGTTTTTTCTTTCATATCTCCCATAAAAGCCAAAACTTTTTCAGGTTTTTGCCAGCTATCTCGTTCTGAGTTTTCGAATCTTTGTACCAATTTATCAAAATCGGACTGATTCATATATGTATTTGCCTTACCGTGGTGGTGCTGAGCGTTCATCAGTGTTAGCTTACTTAGAAAAAATACTACTGTAATTATTTTTTTGTACATTTTTTAGTGTTTTACGAATTGTGTTTTTTTATTTACTTCTGGAACTGTGTGAATCACTTTTACTAAACCTGTTTGATGGTCGTAAATGGCTTCTACTAATTGTAACTTACCTTCCTTAACTTTATGGGCAATAATATCAGAATTTTTAAGCATAAATTTGACTTGATGCTCTGTATTAGCGATAATACACTTATTTAGACGCACTTTTTCAGGCTCTTTTATGGCAGCAGCCTCTTCTGGTTCATTTTTCAAACTATCTAATATAGCTTGTATATGGTTGTGTTCCACAGCTCCATTCACAAAAGCCGTAACAGCCCCACAATTTGTATGCCCCATTACCATTACCAAACCAACATTCAAATGCTCCACAGAGTACTCGATGCTTCCTAAATCTATTTCTCCTAATACGTTACCTGCGGTTCTGATTACAAATAAATCACCGATACCTGTATCAAAGAAAAGGTTAGGAGAAAGCCTTGAATCTGAACAAGTAACAATAGTAGCAAAAGGATTTTGTCCTTTTAATGTTTGTAGCCTTCTTTCTTCATCTCTATTAGGGGCAGCAGATCTTCCTGCCAAAAATCTTCTATTTCCCTCTAATAGCCTATCCAAGATGGACATTTTTTTGTTCTTAGGCTCTAAAGTACAAGCAGATAGTAATATGAATGAGGATACAAAGAACAAAAGTGTTTTCTTAAAGTAAAGCATTTTTCTATATTTAGGTGAAAAAATTACGGCAGCGGCGGTTGGGAAAATAAAAAAATTCCCAACCACTACTTTTTTCAATTAGTGAGGTAACTTTGGTCTCAAGTAAGCATATACCCAAGTCCCTACCAAAGCACTAAACAAAGTAACAAATACGGGTAAAAAACCTGCTCCTATTTGTGCGTACAATGGGCCTGGACAAGCTCCTGTAATAGCCCAACCTGTACCAAAAATAAGCCCGCCAATAATTTGTCCTTTATTAAATTTTTTATCATCTATAGTGATAGTTTCCCCGTAAATAGATTTTACTTGAAACTTTTTTATCAATGCAATAGATAACATACCCACCATCACGGCTGTGCCTATCACACCGTACATATGAAAAGATGTAAGTTGAAACATTTCTTGTATTCTAAACCAACTTACTACTTCTGCCTTCACGAAAACTATACCAAACACAATACCAATCGCCATATACTTAAAGTTGTACCACCAAGGGTGATTCAACTCTGATTCGTTGGTACACATCGCATCTGTATGCCTTACATCTGCCGTAACAGTTGCGTCATTTTGAGGAGTAAAAGGTGTCGTACTCATAATTTTTAGATTTTATATTTTAAAAACTTAGGTGTTTAGAACAATTTGAATATTAAGGGTAAAAGAATATTTGCTGAGAAAAACCCGCCAAGCATAAAAGCAATAGTAGCTACCAAAGAAGGCCATTGTAAAGAGGAAATTCCCATAATGGCGTGCCCCGAAGTACAACCACCTGCATAACGAGCACCAAAACCCACCAAGAAACCACCAAATACAAAGAATACTAAGCCTTTAGCACTAAAAATATTCTCCACACTGAAAATATCAGCAGGCATCAAAGAACCAAAACTTGTGATACCATACTCCACTAAACGAGCTTTAGTCGCAGCAGCTACCTCTACTGCATCAGGGTTTGACAGAAAATTATTAGCAATGAAGCCTCCTATCAAAACGCCCACTACAAAAAACATATTCCAAATTTCTTTCTTCCAATCATACTTTAGGAAAGAAAGCCCTGCGGGGACTGTCATTGCACACATGTGCCTAAGAGAGGAAGAAATTCCGAATTTTTTGTTGCCTAAAATGAGCAACGCAGGTACTGTCAAGCCTATAAATAAGCCTGCTACTGACCAATGCCAAGGTTGTCTGAGTAATTCTAACATAGGTGTAGATTAAATTAAGGGTTAAAAAGTAAAACTAAAAAATATTAAAAACCAGCTTTCAGATATTTGTAACCGTCTTCTTGCCTCGTAACAATTTCTATAAGCCCATAAGGGGTATAAACTGCATCTTCTAAGATTTCATCTCTGCTTATTTTCATTTGTTGTAAAGTGAAATCACAGACTTCAAATCTTACGCCTTTTTTGCTGAGCTCTTTTACTTTGTCAGCAACTTTACTTTCTGTTTTTTGCATCATTTTCACGCCTTTGTTATGGATAACGACTACGATATCTACTTGTCCCTCCCAAATTTTTGTCATATTTCCTAATTGGTTCATCAGAGCCTTATAGGCAAGTGTATCTCCTGTGGTTAGTTGCATTACAACCTTGTGTGGCATTTTTGATTTTTTGGCTTTTTTCTGAGCAAAGACTCCCGCACTCAGCGAAAGTAACAGAAAAGATAAAAATACTATTTTTTTCATACAGATTGGATTTTATGGTTAAAAATTATAGTTAAAAATTATATTATACAGACTCATTTCTACTTTATTAAACTCATAATTTGGATTATTATAGGTATCCCCTATTTTTCCTTTATATACGTACAAAAATTGCCCTTGTAGCCCTTTCAGAAAACCTGAAAATTGATGTATAAAATTGATATTCAACTGATTGTAAGAAGGTACTCCGTATTTGTTCAAGAAAGCATTTTTAGTATCTGGCAAATAGTAATGTCCATAACTAAGTTCTGCTTTAAGATTTAGCTTCCTGAAATTCTTAGAAAATTGAGCCATCACGGCGTTCACTCCTCCAAAACCTTCATTACGCTCTCTCGGTAGAAAAGTATAAAAGGCATCTCTGCCCCACTCTCTGGGAAATAAAAATCTACCTTTATCTGCGATATGTGTATAATTTAGTGTAACAGAAGTATTTGCATTTTTCCAGCCAAGTCTTGCACTCAAAGCCCAATTTTTTTGATTTTCAGGGATATAGCTTAGTTTGGGATCATCATTTCCACCTTTATTGAGGGCTATTTGATAATACCCTTGTACTCCTGCTAAAAGCGTTTGCTTCTCTGTGATGGCTCTTTCTACTTCTGTTTGAAGCAAAGAGGTGCTAAAAATATTCTCTACGAAGTAATTCCAGAGTTGTGTATTCAGCCCTTTTGCTATTTTATATTCTACTCCTAAAAACGCCAAACCTGAAGAACGCAGATTGTTGAGATAACGCGAACGAACGCCATCTGGTGTTACTCCTGAAGGATATACCCCTATACTTTCATCAATCGCCAACCAATTTTCAGTTGAGCGTGTAAGAAATCTATAAATCCAAGCAGCTTGAATTCTTAATTTTTTTACTTCTTTAAAATCTATATAAACCCCTTCCTGTGAATTGGGCTGCATACGACCATCTTGCGGATTAAGCATAGGCGTAACTAAAATTTGTTTTCCGAAAACAATTTTAGATTTTTTCCAAGCATATTGCAGGTTGAACTCGTCTATCCTACCCATAAAAGCCTGATAAGGATTATCTAAGTCAAATAAACCAATTTCGTATCTATTGAATTGCTTGGTGAGGCTGTCTGGTTTTCCCAAGTCCGATGACCAAGTATTGTAAATGAAACTTCCTGTAAAGTTGAAACTAAAACCCTTGAAAGTCGCTGTTTTGTAGTAAATAGCAGCTCCTAATGCGTTGGCGTGATAGTCAGAAAGATTTGTATTAGCGTTCTCTGTGAGCATGGTATAGTTTCTTACCCTTGCCTTCCATATTCCTTTGGCGAGGTAATCTAAGACACGCATCGTATCTTTTTTAGGCTCTATATTTGTTATAGTATCCATTGCCACTTGAGCCTCCACATACAGAACAGCGTTTAATAGAAAAAAATTTAATAAAAACAAAAATCTTATCATTTTCATAGCTTAAAAAATCATATTAGCTCCAAAACCTAACCAATTACCCCTACGAATAGCCCCCACACCGCTCTGTGTAAAATACATATTGGGAACACAGCCCTCCAACAGCTCTCCAGCTTGCCCCTGATTGATTGTATAGTGTAAGAGTATTTTCATTTTATTTTCGTTGATGTACCAATTCAAACCTATATCATAATTTTGATGAGAGCCTGATGACATTCCTATTGTTTTTGCAAGACTTTGTTGCTCTATGGCATTTTCGCCTATATAAAAAGCTCCCATTATAGTAGGCTCTATCCAAGTATTTTTCCATTTGATATTATAGCCCAGACGCAGATGCGAAGCCGTCTGAGTAAGTACTTGGTAAGTTGTATTATTGCCTTTTTCTCGCCACATTCTATTCCACTCTGCATTGAAATTCAAACCTTTCCAGTTTAAAAGTATATCTATACTGCTCAAATAACTTGCATCAAAAAGCTCTGTTGCTCCCTGCCCTGCTCCACCTATCGCCACTGAAATTCCCTTTCTATTATTAAAATAATTAGTTTGATAAGCTATTTTATAAACATCTTGCTCAGATTGTCCTATCTGAAAAGCGACTCTTCCTACGCCCAAAGGAGCAGCTTGCCTGCCCAAAGAAGCGTTTTTTAATGTATTATAATTGTTAGGAAAAATTCCTACATTGTATTGCAAACCAAAATTTTGTTTCTTATTGAGCCACAAACCACCCAAGTTGAGTCCTAAGGTTCTTCCAGAACTATTAGAGGTAAAATGTGGTCTTGTGTAATTTTGTGTCATTGCCTTTTCCATAGAATTTACAGCAAACGCAGAAGTCATACTCTCTCTATTTATTTGTGGTCTGAACAGCCCTGCTGTTAGGTATAATAATTCTGTTTTTTTACTTATTTTCCACTGCCCAAAAGCGTCCCAAACACCAAAATTATTTTCTGTATTTAGCCCCCCAAAAGTTGCCGCCAAAGCATCTCTACCTATCAAGTCGTAGTATCCCACAAATGTAATGCTAACATTTTTTACAGGTTTTGCCTGAAAGCCAAACCTTGCCCTCCTAAACTGCACATTCAATCTATTCTCTACTTTTTGGTAAATTTTTGCATCTGTATCGTATATATCCTGACTATCTGTATGAGAAACCCAAAGTTGCAACATCATAGAAGGTTCAAACTCTATTTTCTTTAATGTTTGTGCTAAAGTAATTTCTTTTCCGCTACTATCTTGAGCTGAAACAGTTATAGCCCACACAGAGACAAACAATCCTATCAGTATGTTATACAGTTCTCGCATTTCTTTTATTTACTCACTCTTTTTTATTTTTTTATATGCTGCTATGAGCAAATCTGCTCGTAGCAGCATAGTTGCTTGTTATTTTTTACTTGTTGGGGCTTTATCTTCTTTTCCTTTTTTCATTTCCTCTCTTTTCTTTTTGATAGGAGCAAAAGGTCCATATTTGTGTTGTTTTTCATCAAAACCATCTGCAAAGGGACCAAAAGGATGGTCTATAGGTTTTTTAGAAATATCAGGCCAATCTTTGCTCAAATCTTTGGAAGGGCGATTCATCGTGTTTACATAAGCCGCTATATCCCAAGCCTCTTCATCAGTAAGTTGCGAATCAGGGTAAGTTACCCCCAAAGGCATATTGTATTTGATGTAACCAGCAAAGCGAGACATTCTGTAAAGACCTGCTCCACTATTATAGCTATGCTCTCCCCAAAGTGGAGGAAAAGTGTACTCTGTACCTTCCATATTCAAGGTCCCTTTTCCATCTTTTTGGTGGCAAGACGCACATTTCTGTTCATAAAGGACTTTACCTTTTTCAGGGTCAATAGGTCTGTCCAGATAAGGTAAATCAAAAATGCCTGAGCCTTTAGGTGCTTTTCCTTTAGGTACATCTGTACCCAGCCATTTCATATAAGCTACAATAGCCTTCATTTCTTTACTATCTTCTGCAAGGGCTTTTCCATTCAAACTACGTTCTACACAGTCATTTATTCTTTTCTCCATAGACTCCATAGCTCCAGACCTTGCTCTAATCTTTGGATAGGTAGCCGCAACAGCTCCGTAGTTGTTGCCCATATTCTTAGTACCTGCATCTAAGTGACAGTTTTGGCAATTCATACCGTTGGATACTTGCATCACAGAGCCTCTAGGTCCGAGATATTTAGCCGTATGAGCAATAAGCTCTCGTCCATATTTTATCATCTCGCCTTGCTCTCCTGCTGGGATAGTAGCCAAATCTGGAGCCACCCAATGGTCAGGTTTTTCTTCCTTTTTGGCTGCTTTATTTTGGGTTGTATCTGCCAATACAATTTCTTCTTTTTTATTAAAGAAATTAGCCAAAGCTCCTGTTTTAGCTTCTACAAAAGCCATTGCTATTAACAATGCCCCTAAAACCACCAAAACAATCACTAATTGCAAACTTTTTAGTATGGCTCTACTGAGCCATACATTTTCTTCTGAATTATTTTTGTTTTCCTCAATCATATATAAATATGTTTATTAGTTTATATTTTAAAAATTAACAAACAAGGCTTTTTATAGAAAAGTTCTTTAAGTTGCTAATTTATTATGTAAATTGATAATCAACCCCTGTAACTTGTGTTAGTAAGTTTTCTGGTGCGTCCAAAGCTATGGCATTTTTCAGAGGTGTGGGAGTTACGGGAGAGTTAGCTCTCAGATAGTTCTCCATCATTTTATGCAAAGTAATAGGTTTATTTTGAGCAGCAAAAACGCCTTTTATTCTACAAAGCATATCGTCAGGGTCACCGTCTCTTTGACAAGCTGCTACAGTATAAACCTTGTCCTCTTGTAAAACTTCTCCCTTTATCATTACTTTCTGTACTCTTTTGCCTTTTTCTCCAAAAGCCTTAAATTCTACTTTCATTCCGCCAAACTTTACCAACCAACCCCCAAATCTTTCTACAGCTTTATCTGAGAAAACATTATTAAGTTCCTTTTCCAACCACTCTTTTATCTTATAGCCCACTATTTTTGCTGTTCTTAGGTTACTATCTACAGGAATCATATCAAAAATAAAGCTTTTCGTAACTGGGATATTGCCTGTTTTATCTTTTGTAGAACGGGGAGGGCAAAATCTAAAACCATTAGAAAGTACCACATCAACCTCTGGAAGTTGCCATTGTAAAGCATTGATAAGCATTGTATCTATCGTATTTTCTATCACAAAATAACGGTACAAAGGAATAGTGCTATAACCTATTACTTCATTAAGGTCTTTAAGGAAAGGTTGCTCTTGTTTGTGTATCAAAGCGTCCATTTCTTTATCAGCTTTGTATTTTTTAGCATCTAACTCTACAAGTTCGTAGCTATCTTTCACTACTTTTCCGTTTTCCATGGTTAGCTCTAACTTGCCCACAAAAGAGCCAAAGGCTCCAGGCTCCACTACCTTAGCATATTTACATTGGATAGGCTTGCGTACACGTTCGTGGGTATCTCCACCTAAAATATAGTCAACCCCTTCGCATTCCGGCAAATTGGCTAAATGGATTTGTTGTGATAAACCTAAATGAGCCACGACTGCCACAAAAGCACACTGCTCGTCATTTTTAAGCACACTTACATAGTGAGCTAAATTTTCTTCTGGCTTTGTATAAACAATACCTTTGCTATAATTAGGCGACTGTCTGAGAGGCACCAAATGGTCTGTGTATCCTAAAAAACCTATCTTAACGCCATTGATATTCCAAATGTAGTAAGGAGGAAATATGAGTTCGCCTTTTTGCCCATTACCCGCATCGTGGTACATATTTGCACATACTTTTGGAGCATTCAAAGCACCTAAAAGTTGCTGCATTGCTTTTTTGTAATATACAACTTCCCAGTTGCCAGGCAAATACAAGTCATAATCTAATTTATTGAGGATAGGTACAAAAGCCTTTCCTGTGGTCTTATAGGAAAGCTGACTGCCCTGAAACATATCACCCGTATCAATAATAAAGGTATTTTTATTTTTACTTCTTTCTTGCTTAAAATAAGTTGCCATTTGGGCATAGCCTCCTGTTTGCCTGAAAACAGCCTTGTTATTTTCCCAAAATAATTCATCGTGTGGGTATACCTGACAATGAACATCTGTTGTTTGTAAAATATTCAGCGTAAACTTATCTACTTGTAACTCATTGGTGTTTTCAGCTGGCTTTTCCAATTCTTTGATATTTTCATCAGCTATTACACTGATAGGATTGAGAGCCAAAGTTGTTCCTGCTAACCCTACGGTTTTCAAGAAATTGCGTCTGGTGTTTTGATTTTTTTTCATTGTGAACTTAGGTTGATAAAATAAAAAAATAGGGTTTCCAACAAAATCAGGAAAGTTTGTTGGAAACTTACAACGATTAGGCTGTTCCGTTCAGAATTTTATTCCAATAAAGCCAAGGCAATACTCTCCTTTTTAACTGATACATACTCCAACGTTCTTTGGATTGGTCAAAAGGAAAAGTTTCCATTGGTTTATTGTTGTAATCAAACTCTGCCAATACCAACTTCCCGTAACCCGTTACAAGCGGGCAAGAAGTATAACCACCATAAGAGGCTGCTAAAGGTTTTTTCGCTATTGCATTTAGCAGATTCTCAACCAAGACAGGAGCTTGCTTACGAATAGCTGCCCCCGTTTTGGAGGTCGGCAAACCGGAGCTATCCCCTAAAGAGAACACATTGGCAAACTTTAGATGCTGAAGTGTATTTTTATCCACATCTACCCAACCCGCAGCATTAGCTAAGGGGCTTGTTTTGATAAAATCTGGAGCGGATTGTGGCGGTGTAACGTGCATCATATCATACTCTACCCAAGTTTCTTTGTCTTTATTATCTTCACCTATGCCTACAAATTTAGCTTTTTTATTTGCCCCATCTATTTCGTCAAGACGTTGCATAAAATTGAGTTTTATATTCCCTCTCTTTACTACTTGTAGCAAAGTTTTTTCGTATTCAGGCACAGCAAAAAGTTTAGCAGCACCACTCCAATATTGGATATCAATATTACTTAATACACCATTTTTGCGGAAATAATCGGCAGCTAAATACATTATTTTGTGAGGAGCACCACCACATTTTACAGGCGTGTGTGGGTTATGAAAAATCGCCTTTCCTTTTTTGAGATTTTTGACACACTCAAAAGTATAGGGAGCTGTCTGAAAACTATAGTTGCTGCAAACGCCATTTTTTCCTAAAGCCTCAGGCAAGCCCTTCACTTTATCCCAATCCAACTGGATACCCGCTGCTACCACCAGAAAATCGTAGGTAAGAGTATCTCCGCTACCAAGTGTGATTTGGTTTTGGTCTGGCTGCAACGAAGCACACTTATCTTTTATCCATTTTGCTTTTTTAGGCATTACACTCGCCTCTGAGCGTACCGTCTCATTGATATCAAAAGCCCCACCACCCACTAAAGTCCAAGCGGGCTGATAATAATGTTTTTCAGAAGGCTCAACGATAGCAATATCCAAAGCACTATTCTTTAGAAATAACTTAGCAGCGACTGAGAGCCCTGCATTACCTCCACCAATAATAACGATTTGATGATGTTTGTTCATAAATTTAATTTTTAGGATATATACAAAAAATACTTACGGCTTTAAAACTAACGAAAACACATATATTTATATGTTTATACATAATAAAAAGATAAAAATTTAGCAAAATTATTACATTAGCTTATATGTTTTTTGCAAAAGAGGAATACCGCTTTACAGTACTCCTCTCTGTTTTCAAGCCTCAATTTATGAACATTTTAGTTTTTCTCAAAACAAAAGTTGAATTTTCTTAGAAAAATCATAAGAAAATATCAAAAAAATCAAATTTAGGCAAATTGTCTAATAATCTTCACCAAATTCGCCTTTGGAACAACCCCACTCTGCCTCCATAAAATTTGCCCATTTTTGAAGATGATAAGAGTTGGTACTCCCATTATCTGATAAACTTGCGAAACTGCTGGGTTTTTATCTACATCAATTTTGATAATATTTACGGCATCACCCACTTCAGCTTTTACATCTTGTAAAATAGGAGCCATCATCTTACACGGTCCGCACCACTCCGCAGAGAAATCCACAAGAACGGGCTTATCTGCATTTATAATCTCTTGAAAAGTCATAATCTGAATAATAAAAATGATTTTATGGACTGACTAAGCAGTCTTTTTTGCGTCTTTTTCGAACATACCAAGAGCCAAAGCCCCCATCAAAGTTCCATATAAAGTGCTATTGAGCGGCTTGGAAGTAATCGCACAAGTTCCACTCTCACAACCTACATAATACCAATATAAATAACCTGCAAGCCCTCCCAAAAGTGCACCAAGCAAGTAGAGTTTATATTTTTTTAGAAATAAAGCCATATCTTCTTTTCTTATGCTGTGATGGCATTAGCTACACTTTGCCAAGTACCTCCATTGATAACATTAGAGAAGCCATTTTGCTCCAAAATAGATTTAGCCTGACTGCTTCTCATTCCGCTTCTACAAAAAACCACAATATTTTTCTTATTTTTGAATTGATTGAGTTGGTTTTTGATAGAATCTAAAGGAACATTCACAGCCCCCTTCACACTACCCGACTTGAATTCGGCAGGAGTTCTTACATCTACCAAAAAAGCTCCTTCTTTGATAGCGTTGATGAGAGCCTCATTTTTACCTCCCCCAAATAAATTTTTTAAAATATTAAACATAATCGTAGTTGTTTTATCTTACCAAAGTTTTTTGAGCTTGAGCCCAAGAAATAATACCACCAGAAAGGTTGTATACTTTTGTAAAGCCTTTTGAAACCATATACTGAGAGGCACTGCTACTTCTTGCTCCGCTTCTGCAATATAAGTAATAAGTTTTACTTTTATCTAATTTTTCTATGTCATTGGCAAAAGTTGGGCTACTAATATCCATTAACTTAGCATTTTGGATATGCCCACTACCAAACTCCATAGGAGTACGCACATCTATAAGCACTACATCTGCTTGAGATGCTCCTTTTTCAAAATCATTAGCATTTACATTTTGATACATAGCTGTAGAATTTTTGTTGTCATTAGAAGATTTTTTTTGGGCGTTACTGCAAGCAGTAACAAATAAAAGCCCAGAAATGAGAAATGAGAAATAAATATTTTTCATATACTTTGTTTTGTATATTCTTGTAGCTCCAAGAGCTACAAGAATATGTTTTGAGGGTGTGTTACTATAGTTGCGACATTGTAGAAGCACAAATGTAATTAGAAATAGGTACGCCTGTTTGCTCTATGGCTTTGAAACCACCTTTTACATTCACAATATTGTGTATTCCTCTGGCTTTGAGGATAGAACAAGCCATTGCGGAACGATAGCCACCTGCACAATGTACGTAGTTTGTTTTGTTGGCATCATATACCTCCATATTTTGGTTGATTTCGGCAAGTGGAGCCCAAACTGAACCTAATACATGTTGAGAGTAATTTTCAGCTTTTTTACGAACATCTACTACTTTAGCTTTATCTCCTTCTGCTTTTAATCTTTGCTCAAATTCTTCAGCAGTAAGGTTTTCGCAAGCATCTACTTCCTTACCTGATGCTTTCCAAGCCTCGTAGCCACCTTTCAAGTAGCCCAATACGTTGTCATAACCAATACGAGCCAAACGAGTGATAACTTCCTCCACTTTGTCATCATCAGCAACAATCAATAGTGGTTGTTTGATGTCTGTTATCAATGTTCCTACCCAAGGAGCAAAATCACCATTCACACCAATATTTACTGAACGAGGTACAAAACCTTCTAAGAAAGTATCAGGGTCGCGAGTATCCAATACCAACGCTTCGTGTGCCTCAGCCGTCATTTCAAACTCGTCAGGGCTAAGTCCTTTCATAGAGTTAGTCATCACATTATCAAAACTTTGATAACCTTTTTTGTTCATCATTACGTTTTGAGGGAAGTAATAAGGTGGTGTAGCCAAGCCTTCTGTTACTTTTGCAATAAACTCTTCTTTTGACATTGGTTGTAAAGCATAATTTACTTCTTTTTGATGACCAAGAGAGTCAAAAGTTTCTTTACTCATGTTCTTACCACAAGCTGAACCAGCTCCGTGCCCAGGATATACAATCACGTCATTAGGCAATACGGTAAGTTTTTTCAAAGACTCGAACAAATGTCCTGCCAAATCTTCTTGGGTAAGGTCAGATTTTACAGCCAAGTCAGGTCTTCCTACATCACCAATGAAAAGTGTATCACCAGAGAACATCGCATATTCTTTACCGTTCTCATCAAACAACAAGAATGTAGTAGATTCCATTGTGTGCCCAGGTGTATGAATCACTCTGATTTTAGTATTGCCTAAGACTAATTCTTCTCCATCTTGAGCCGAGTAAATCTCGTACTCAGGTTTAGCCATTGGTCCAAATACGATTTTAGCTCCTGTTTTTTTAGCTAAATCCAAGTGACCAGACACAAAGTCAGCATGGAAGTGAGTTTCTAATACATACTTAATAGTTGCACCGTTTTTTTCTGCTTTTTGGATATAAGCATCTACTTCACGGAGAGGGTCAACAATAGCTACTTCGTTACCAGATTGGATATAATAAGCTCCTTGAGCTAAACATCCAGTGTAAATTTGTTCTACTTTCATAATAATTAAAATTTGAAGTTGAATTAAAAAAATTGGTTTTTATTTTAAAAAAAGTTCTTTTATCAGAATATAAATACCCATCACTAATACAAACCAGCCAAAAGCAGGTTTTAGTTTCTTACCATCTATTTTTTTGGATAAAGCCCCACCAATGAAGATACCAACAATAGCAAAAGCAGAAATCAAGAACAAGAATGTCCAGTTAATCACTTCATCGCCACCCTCACCAAAAAAGCCTATCAAAGATTTGGCTGCAATAATAACTAAAGATGTACCTACTGCTTCTTTCATTGGTAACTTACTAAGTACCACCAAAGCAGGAATAATAAGGAAACCTCCTCCAGCACCTACCAAACCTGTAAGTACCCCAACAACAGCTCCCTCTACAAGAATCAAAGGATAGTTAAACTTTTGTTCGCCTGTATTTTCTTCAGTTGGCTTTTTATCTTTCTTAATCATACTATAGGAAGCCGCTATCATTAAAATAGCAAATAATGCCATCATCAATATTGCTTTAGTTATGACCAAGCCTCCGATACTGAAGACTTCTTTAGGAATAGCAGGAACAATATAAGCTCTGGTAGCAAATACCGCCGCAATAGAAGGAATACCAAAAATAATCGCTGTTTTTACATTTACTAAGCCTTTTCTAAAAAAATCTACCGAACCTACTGCACTTGTAAGCCCTACAATAAATAAAGAGTAGCCCGTAGCCAATACAGGTTCTACATAAAAAGCATATACTAAAACGGGTACTGTCAAAATAGACCCTCCCCCCCCGATGAGTCCTAAAGAAACACCAATAAGGATAGAGAGAGCATAACCGATTATTTCATTAATTGCCATAAAATTGTTTTTTAGGTGAAAAAATAAATATTTGTTTAGGTTTACAATTTACATTTTTTTATACAGCCCAACACCCCTATAACAGCCGCCTCTTTGATATTATAGTAGATATTTTTGCCCTCACGCTCGCAACACAGCACTCCTTTATCTTTCATATTGATAAGATGATGCGAAAGCAAGCCTTGGTCTATTTTAATAATATCCAACAACTCCGATACGTTCATTCTACCGTTATCATTCAATAAACTGATAATTTGAATACGTACAGGGTGAGCGATGGCTTTCAGCACATTTGCTACTTTTTCTAATTTTTCCTGATTAAATTCTAAGATTTCCAGAAGCATTGTATGGGCGTTTTGAATTACACCACAAATATAAATAAACATATAGATATATGCAAATATCTATTTATGTTTTTTTGGATTTTTTTTGAAAAAAAATATTAAGTGCTTGCTTATCAGTTATTTAATTTTACCATTTTATTTTTTTATAACCCCAAGTGGCATAGTAATAAATAAATAAATAAGAAGGTATGAGAAGGAAGTAAGCATTTTGAAGCCCAACAGAAGGTATATCTGATAGTAAAGCATATAACGTTGATAGCAAAGCCCCTCCTACGATAGCCATTATTAACATTGCCGAACCCGTTTTTGTAAATTTGCCTAAATTAGTAATTGCCAAAGGAAAAATTGCTGGCCACATCACAGAGTTAGCCAAACCCAACAAAGCCACAAATAGCACAGATAATAGACCTTTCGTAAGAAGAATAAGCAAACTAAAAATAAGCCCTAATGCAGCAGAAATAGCCAAACTTTTTTGCTGTGAAATATAACGGGGTATCGTAAAAATAGCTAATATATAGCCCAACAACATACCTCCCAAAGTAAGAGAAGTGAAAAATTTTGCTTCCTCTTGGCTATAACCCCAAAAAACACCATAACCAATGATAGTATCACCAGCTATCACCTCCACGCCAACGTACAAAAACAAAGCAAAAACACCAAGTACCAACTGCGGATACGCCCAAATATTTTGGTGCTCTGTAGTTTCTGATAACTCTTTATTCTCCTCCTCTACTTTTGGCAGCTTAGCAAAACGTATCATCAAAGCTAAAATAAGCAATACAAAAGCCATTGTAGCATAAGGCAATATTACCTTAGAAGCCAAGTTATCTAAAAACAGGATTTTCTCTTGATTTTTAAGGATTTGTAGCTTTTTTTCTATTTGCTCCATATCTTCAAAAACAATCGCTCCCAAAATAATAGGACTCAAAATACCTGCCACTTTGTTGAAAATCCCCATTATACTGATACGCTGAGCCGCACTTTCTGGGCTACCCAAAACAGCCACATAAGGATTTACTGCGGTTTGTAACAAAGCCAAACCTGCCCCCTGTACGAATAAGCCCACTAAAAATAGCTCATACAAACGACTTTGAGCTGCCGGAATAAAAACTAAAGCTCCTACAGCCATTACCAATAGACCCACTGACATCCCCCCCCTGAAACCAATTTTATTAAGCAGCCAAGCAGAAGGTAAAGCCATTACAAAATAAGATAAATAAAAGGCAAAAGTAACCAAATAGGCTTGCAGATTGGTTTCTAACTGACAAGCTATTTTCAAATAAGGTATCAGAACGCTATTAAGCCAAGTAACAAAACCAAAAATAAAAAAGAAAATAGCAATGATAATAAGCGGAAAGGTATAGGTAGATTTCATTAACGTTTTTTTAGCAAATATAAATAAGCCTTTGTTTTTTTTTCTATATTGCCACAAAATCTTTAGAAAAAAGTAAAAAATACAAACAAAATCTAATCTGTAGCTGTTTTGCTATGAAAATTAAGATGCCCTATGCCAATGGTTCTAAAAATTATCCTTATTTTTGTAAGTGCCTCCTTGTTTGCAGGTATTGGCTATTACTTGGATTACAAAGATAAGCACCCCTCAAAAAAGAAACTAAAAAAATAAAATACACCTATCCTTTGGAAAATTTACAAAAAAAAAGAATTGCCATTCTCGGTTCTACAGGCTCTATAGGGACACAAGCCTTAGAAGTGATTGCCGCTAACCCACATTATTTTGAAGTAGAAGTACTCACCGCCCAAAATAACGCTGATTTACTCATAGAGCAAGCTGCTCTCCACAAACCAAACGTTGTGGTTATCACCAATGAAAACCTCTATGATAAAGTAGCTAACAGCCTACAGAATTACCCTATCAAAGTTTATACAGGCTCTAAAAGCCTACAATCTGTGGTACAAATGGAGAGTATAGATATTGTACTGACCGCCTTAGTGGGATTTGCAGGCTTAGAGCCTACCATAAAAGCCATAGAAAGTCGTAAAGTGATTGCCTTAGCCAATAAAGAAACCTTAGTAGTAGCTGGCGAACTCATTACAAGACTTGCTGAGCAATATCAAGTGCCCATTTTGCCTGTAGACTCCGAACATTCGGCTATTTTCCAATGTTTGGCGGGTGAGTTCCATAATAAAATTGAAAAAATAATTCTTACAGCCTCCGGAGGACCTTTCAGAGGAAAAAAAAGGCAAGATTTAGAAAATATCAGCCCTGCCCAAGCCCTCAAACACCCCAACTGGAGTATGGGAGCAAAAATCACCATAGACTCCGCAACTTTGATGAACAAAGGACTTGAGGTAATAGAAGCAAAATGGCTTTTTGATGTAAAGCCCTCACAAATAGAAGTCATCGTGCATCCTCAATCTATTATTCATTCTTTGGTTCAATTTGAAGATGGCTCTATCAAAGCTCAAATGGGCTTACCTGATATGAAATTGCCTATTCAGTATGCTTTGGCTTATCCGCAACGTATACATGCCGATTTTCCGAGATTTAATTTTAGCCAATACCCACAACTTACTTTTGAGCAACCTGATACAGATACTTTCAAAAACTTGGCTTTAGCTTTTGAGGCTCTTGGGAAAGGTGGAAATATGCCTTGTATTTTGAATGCTGCCAACGAAATAGCCGTTGAACTATTTTTACAAGAAAAAATTAGTTTTTTACAAATTACTGAAATAATTGAAAAATCCTTACAAGGTGTAGCCTTTATTGAAAAGCCAAATTTGACAGATTTATTAGAAACTGACAAGCAAACAAGGCAAATAGCAGGAAAATAGGTTCTATCGCCTTTTTAACGGGTGATAGAACTTTACTATCTAATCGCTTAATGAACAGCCACTATTGCAACCTTCACACCATACTACTTCACCAAAAAGTCTACTTTTCTTTACACAAGAACCCGCTTGGCAATTACCTGAGCATTTAAGCCCTGCTTCGTCATCATATAGACGAAAGATACCTGAGGAATTCTCCACAAAATCTCTTGGCAAAACCAAAAATGCTAATTTACCTTTTATGCTAATTGGAGATAACACTTTTTCAGTTGATTTAGATTTCTTAGCAGCTCCCTCTATGATAAATTTTATTTGCTCATCAACAAAATCTGATTTTAAATCTTGCTCAGAGATATATTTCATTTTTTTCATTTCTGAGTAAGAGTTTATAGGGATAATTAGTTGCTCTACGAGTTTCGATTCTTTCAAAAATGCAGTTGTACCTTGCAAATCATCTTCTCGGGTAATATCATCTTCTTTCGCAGTTTCAATATTTCCAAGCATTATGTTGATATTTTTGATAGTAATCGGCTGAGCGTCTCCCTTTGTTCTAAAATATGTAGCCGTGCAAGTAGTACAACCATTACTCTGAAAGCATCCTAATTTATCACCTACTTTAACAGGAACGCAAGTTCCTCCAGCACCGCTGCCACAATCGCATCTTATCCCACCATCATCCGCATAAATTTTTTCTCCACTCGCAGTTTCTATAATGGCATAATAATTTTCAGGTAATTTGAAA
>JANRLU010000036.1:0-1918 GCA_033762275.1 Thermonemataceae bacterium
ACTCGTATTGTCCTATCATTTCAAAGGAAATATAAGGCAACTCAAAAATTTAGTGTACGATATGGCTATTACCGCAGAAAGTAACCTTATTACGAATATAATTTTACAAAAATACTTGCCAAAAGTGGGTTCGCCCAACGTCCCTATGCTTTTAGAAAAAGAGAATGCACATACGCAACAAGGATTTTCGGACAGAGATTTACTCTATAAAGTGCTTTTTGATATGCGTAAAGACGTAACAGAACTCAAAAAATTAGTTTTACAAATGCTTAATACAGGTATCGTAGGTAAGGAAATGATACAACAACACCAAGATTTGTTTCAAGAAGTGGAAGAGTTGCATACTTTTGAAGAAACTCCCACAGAAAAATCTGCTATCATGAAAGTAAACCCTATCATGCAACTGCCAAGTACTCAAAAAAATGAAGAGAATTTAATTGAGGATATTAGCCACGAAACAGAAGAGGAAACGCTTTCTTTAGAAAAAAAAGAGAAAGAAATTATCATAAAAGCACTTAAACAACATAGCGGAAAGAGAAAAAATGCTGCTGATGATTTAGGAATTTCTGAAAGAACGCTATATCGTAAAATAAAAAAATATAACTTGGAATAAGATGCTTGCTTTCCCAAATGCCAAAATAAATATCGGTTTGTTTATCACAGAAAAAAGAAGTGATAATTTCCATAATTTAGCTTCTTGTTTTTATCCTATTGGCTGGAGTGATATACTGGAGATTGTAACTGCTCAAACAAGTATATTACACATTACAGGCTTAGAAGTTTCTGGTAATCAAGATGATAACTTATGTATGAAAGCCTACAAACTTCTTCAAGAAGATTTTGATTTGCCTTCTATCTCCGTTTTTTTGCATAAAGTTTTACCTATGGGAGCTGGTTTGGGTGGTGGCTCGTCCGATGCAGCTTTTATGCTAAAACTTCTCCAACAAAGTTTCAACTTAACTATAGATAACTCACAAATGTTGGCGTATGCCCGTAAAATAGGCAGCGATTGTGCTTTTTTTGTAGAGAATACTCCCAAATATTGCTACGAAAAAGGTGATAAATTTGAGCCTATTAGTTTAGACTTGAAAGGCAAATACCTCGTTGTAGTCTACCCTGATATATTTATTTCTACTAAAGAAGCCTACGAGCATATTCAGCCCAAAAGCTTAGACTGGAACTTAAAAACCTATTTAGAAAAAACTCCCATAGAGGATTGGAAAAACTCAGTTATCAATGATTTTGAGAAAGTTCTGTTTCCCAAATACCCCTTATTGGAGCATACAAAGCAATATTTCTATGATAAAGGAGCTTTATATGCCTCTATGTCAGGCTCGGGTTCAAGTATTTATGGTATATTTGAACAAAAACCAGAAAATATCACGTTTCCCACTAATTTTAAAGTGTGGGAAGAAATTTTACCCTAATGAATACCTATTGGAAAAATATACAGCAAGGTATCAGTAGCTCTTGGACGGGGCTGATGATAGCACTAAGGCATCTTTGGCAAGCTCGCAAAAGACGCAAAGCATTATATATCAATGCAGCCGATTATTTTGAGCAAAAAAATGGTATGGTAACCGTTCAGTATCCCAAAGAACAATTAGAAGTACCTGAAATCGCTCGTTACAAACTGCACAATGAGATAGAGGACTGTATTGTTTGTGATAAATGTGCAAAAATTTGTCCTGTAAATTGCATTGACATAGAACCTGTGAAATCTGTTGGTGAGTTTGGAAAAACCTCCGATGGCACAAGTAAAAGGATTTACGCCGCCAAATTTGACATAGATATGGCTAAGTGCTGTTTTTGTGGGCTTTGTACAACTGTGTGCCCTACAGAGTGCCTAACAATGACCGATGAATACGACTTCAGTGTAAGCAATATTGCTGCTCATAATTTCAAATTTGCTAACCTT